>JBBREW010000111.1:0-7934 GCA_038225335.1 Rhodobacterales bacterium | reverse complement strand
GTTGATCAAGCAATCCAGCGCGGGCATCTATTCCTGGCTGCCCATGGGATTCAAGATCCTGAACCGGATTAGCCAGATCGTGCACGAAGAACAGGCCCGCGCCGGTCATCTGGCGATGCTGATGCCCACGATCCAGTCCGCCGACCTGTGGCGCGAAAGCGGACGTTATGACGCCTACGGTGATGAAATGCTGCGGATCAAGGATCGCGGCGGTCGGGACATGCTGTTCACCCCCACCGCAGAAGAGCTGGTGACCGATATTTTCCGCGCCCATGTGGGCAGCTACAAGGATCTGCCCCTGACGCTCTATCAGATCCAGTGGAAATTCCGCGACGAAACCCGCCCCCGGTTCGGCGTGATGCGGGGCCGCGAGTTTCTGATGAAGGACGGCTACAATTTCGATCTGACCAAGGAAGACGCGCTGCACGCCTACAACCGCCACCTTGTCACCTATTTGCGCACCTATGAACGCATGGGCCTGCAAGCGATCCCGATGCGGGCGGACAGCGGACCGATCGGTGGCGATGACACGCATGAATTCCTTGTGCTGGCCGACACCGGCGAATCAGAAGTGTTCTATGACAGCCAGATCACCGATCTGACCTTTGGCGACCGGCAGATCGACTATGACGACAAGGCCGCCTGTCAGGCCGTGTTGGAAGAATTCACCAGCCGCTATGCCCGCACCGATGAAACCCACGACGCCGCCCTGTTTGCCGAGGTGCCAGAAGAACGCCGCCGCACCGCCCGCGGGATCGAAGTGGGTCAGATTTTCTATTTCGGCACCAAATACTCTGACGCGCTGGGCGCGACGGTGCAGGGGCCGGATGGCAAACCTGTGGCCGTCCACATGGGATCGCACGGGATCGGCGTCTCGCGCCTGCTGGGCGCCATCATCGAGGCAAGCCACGACGACAAGGGCATCATCTGGCCCGAAGGTGTCACGCCGTTCCATGCAGGTATCGTGAACCTGCGGCAGGGCGATGCGGCCACGGATGCGGCGTGCAACAGCCTTTACGACGGGTTGCGGGCGCGCGGTCTTGATCCACTTTATGACGACCGCGACGAACGCGCGGGGGCAAAGTTCGGCACGATGGACCTGATCGGCCTGCCATGGCGCATCACCGTCGGGCCGCGCGGTCTGGCAAACGGTGTGGTGGAACTGACCGCGCGGCGCAGTGGCAAAAGCGAGGAGTTGTCCGTCGACGCTGTCATCGACCGGATCGCTGCCATCTACAAGGATATCTGACCCGGTCCGTCCGGCCTGCGCCCATGATCTTTGCCGATCCGTTGTGCAACAGTGGACGCGGGCCGTCATTTGCGGCAGACTGCCTGTAAAACAACAGGCAGTTATCATGGCAGGCACGCCACACGATCCGGGCACTGCGTCGCGTTCGTTCCGCGGCCACGCATACCTTTGGACTGTCAGTCTTGGGGGGCAGCAGCCATGATCCGTATTCTGGCCTTGGCCGGCGGTCTGCTCGGTGCCGGGTTTACATCGCAATACCCCGAATTTGCCCAGCAATACCTGCAGCGGCTGGCAGGGCAGGTCGATGCGCTTGATATTGTGGTCGCCGATTTCGAAGCGTCGGCCATGCGATCGGGCCTGACCCGCAGCGCCGCCCTGGCCGAATTGTCCGGGACGCCGTTTCTGGATGACCGTCAGGCGGACCTGCGGCGCACGTTCCGGCGGCACGCGGTGCTGACCGACAATCTGGCCAGCCTGCGCGCAGCCGGGCCCTTGGCCCGGATCACGATGCCGCACCGGATTGCAGACCCCGCGATCTTTGCTGCGACATGGCGCGATTTCAGCCCGGCCATGCCGCTGACTGTGGCGGGCGTCACCAGCGGGACAGTTGGCTTTGTGGGCGGCTGGGCCTTGGCGCGGGTGCTGCTCGCCGCGGCACTTGCCCTGCTGCTTGCACCGCTGCGGCGGCGGCGTGGCGGGGGGCGCCGGACCGCCGCACCGGTGCCGCCCCGGTTTGCCAAGGCACCAACGGACGACCCTCTGCCAGCGATCCCGCGCCTGTCCGGCGTCCGGCGCAACCAGACATAAAGGACCACACCATGAAAGCACTGATCACATGGGGCGGCTGGCCCGGCCACCAGCCGGACCGCGTGGCACGGGTGTTCAGCGACATGCTGACCGCCGAAGGGATGGATGTGACCGTCACCGACACGCTGGATGCCTTCGATGACCCCGACCTGCTGGCCCGCCTTGATCTGATCGTGCCGGTGTGGACCATGGCGGACCTGTCGCGCGACGCCGCGACAAACGTGTCAGAGGCGGTGGCCCGCGGCACGGGTCTGGCGGGGTGCCACGGTGGCATGTGCGACGCATTCCGCAACACGCCCCTGTGGCAATTCATCACCGGTGCCAACTGGGTGGCCCACCCCGGTGGCGACGGCATCCGGCACCGGGTAACCATGACATCCGACGATCCGCTGGTCGCGGGCCTTGACGACTTCGACGTGGAAACCGAACAGTATTATTTGCATGTCGATCCCGCCAACCGGGTGCTGGCCACCACGCGCACCGATGTGGTGACATGGTATCACAGCCCCAACGGTCCGGTTGACATGCCCGTGGCGTGGACGCGGTCCTGGGGTCTGGGGCGGGTCTATTACAACGCGCTGGGCCATCAGGCCGACGTGATCGCAACCGGCACCCCGTTCGAGATGCTGCGCCGTGGCCTTTTGTGGGCGGCGCAAGGCAAGGCCGCGGCCGCCGGACAGTCGATTGCCCACCTTCAGAATGCCGGCAACCACGGCTGACCGGGTCCACCACATGCCGGCCATCCCTCGCTTTTTGCCAAATACTCCGGGGGGCGGCGGCACGCCGGGGGGCTGGCCCCCTGACGGTGCTGCGGTGCCGGTTTCACACCCCCTTGCATTGACGCGCAGGCGGAATTGGCATCATGGTCGCCGCGACCTTTAGACCGGACGGACCCATGGCCCAGACACGACCGTTTTCCCGCTTTGAATGGCTGATCGCCTGGCGCTATATCCGTGCGAAACGGGCCGAAGGCGGGGTCTCCACGATGACGTGGATCAGCCTGGTCGGCATCACGCTGGCGGTCTTTGCCCTGATTGCGACGCTGGCGATCCGGTCCGGGTTCCGGGCCGAATTCGTGGATACGATTCTGGGGTCCAATGCCCATGTCACCGTCTATGCCCAGACGCCGATCCCGGGCACCGACCAGTTCACCCGCATCATTTCCGATTATGACGACCTGACGGCCCGGATCGCCGCCGTGCCGGGGGTCACCCGTGCCGCACCGCTGGTGCGCCAGCAGGTGATGGCCAACCGCGGCACCGCCAATGCCGGGGTCGAAGTCTATGGCATCGCAGAGGCCGATCTGCGCACCATCCCCCGGATCATGACGCCAGAGGCGTCATCGGGCAGCATCGACGATTTCACTCAGGGCATCGCCATCGGGTCCGGTGTGGCACAAGAGCTGGGCATCGGGGTCGGTGACCAGATCCGGCTGATTTCACCCAATGGGGTCCGCACCGCGATGGGGACCAGCCCCCGGGTCAGCGCCTATCCGGTCGTCTATATCTTTACCGCAGGCCGCTATGACATAGACCGCACGCGGGTCTATATGCCGCTTGAACAGGCGCAGGTCTTTTTCAACCGCGAAGGCGTCGCGGATGAGATAGAGGTGATGGTCGCCGATCCCGACGGGGTCGAGGATGTGATGCCGCACATTCTGGCCGCCGCTGGCGATACCGCCTATTTGTGGTCGTGGCGCGACAGCGCGGGGGCGTTCCTGCGGGCCCTGACGGTCGAGGACAACGTGATGTTTGTCCTGCTGTCGATCCTTGTGCTGATTGCGTCGATGAATATCATTTCCGGCCTGATCATGCTGGTGAAGAACAAGGGTCGCGACATCGGTATCCTGCGCACCATGGGCCTGACCGAAGGATCTGTCTTGCGCATCTTCTTTATCTGTGGCGCAGGCATCGGCACGGTGGGCACGGTGCTGGGTCTGATCCTTGGCTGTCTATTCGCGCTTTATATCGACCCGATCTTCTCTTTTGTGAACTATGCCGCAGGAGGCGGCGTCTGGGACCCGGAAATCCGGGGCATCTACGCCCTGCCTGCGCAGCTCAACCTTGACGATGTGCTGTCGTCGGTCGCCCTGTCGCTGGGCCTGTCGTGGATTGTCACCATCTTTCCGGCCCGCCGGGCCGCCCGCATGAACCCGGTCGAGGCGCTGCGTTATGAATGACCCCGTCCTGATCCTGTCCGACCTGCGCAAAGGTTATAATCCCGGCAAACCGAACGAAGTCCGCGTCCTGCAGGGTGTCGATCTGACCGTGCAGGCGGGCGAGGTGGTGGCCCTTGTCGCCCCCTCCGGTGCGGGTAAATCGACCCTGCTTCATATCGCGGGTCTGCTGGACACCGCCGACAGCGGCCGCGTGACCATCCGGGGCGAGGATATGACAGACCTGAACGACCGCAGGCGCACCGCGATCCGGCGCAACGATGTCGGCTTCATCTATCAGTTCCATCACCTGCTGCCCGAATTTTCTGCGCTGGAAAACATCGCCCTTCCACAGATGGCCAATGGCGTATCCGACGCGGCGGCGCGCGCGCGCGCGTTGTTGCTGCTTGATTCCGTGGGCATCGCCGCGCGTGCGGATCACCGTCCGGCGGCCTTGTCCGGGGGCGAACAGCAGCGCGTCGCGTTCTGTCGCGCCCTGGCGAATGATCCCGTGCTGTTGCTGGCAGACGAGCCGACAGGCAACCTTGACCCCGCCACGTCGGACCGGGTGTTCGACGCGCTGATGGACCTTGTGCGCAGCACAGGGTTGGCCGCCGTCATCGCGACCCATAACCTTGATCTGGCGGCGCGGATGGATCGGGCGGTGCGACTGGTGGATGGGCGGTTGATCGACGGGGCGTCCTGACATCCTGCAATGAAGCTTGCCAGCAGACCCGCACAGGATCATGATTGGCGGCAACAAGCGCCGACCAGCGGCGCGCAGCAGCAAGGCAAGCATCATGCGTTTTATCATTCTCACAGGTTTTGTGACCTTGGCAGGCTGTGCGCCGGACGCGCCGCCCGCGGTGGACGGGCAGGCGGCCTTCATGTCGCAATGTGCGGCCTGTCACGGCGCGGACGGGCGCGGTGGCGGCCCTGCGGCGGCGGGGCTGGCGGTGGCGCTGCCTGATCTGACCACGATCAGCGCCCGCAACGGTGGCACATTCCCCACCGACCGCGTGATGAGCACGATCGACGGTTTCAACCGCGACGGCCACGCGGGCGCTGATCCCATGCCGCATTTCGGTGATGGTGACATGGGCCCGCTGATCATGACGTCAGAGGATGGCAACCCCGTCCCGGTGCCTGCGGAACTGCTGGCCCTGTCGAATTATCTGCAATCAATCCAGCGCCAGCCGTAGGGGCGGCACGTCGCCCGCGATTTCCAGCACCAGCTTGCGCTGCACGGCGGCGGCGAAGCTGTCCCGCCCCTCTGCTGTGACCATGAACGCGCCGGGGCCGCCGATGATGTTGTCGGCATAAAGCTGTTCCAGATCGTATCCCGCCCGGCGCGCATCATCGGGGCGCAGGATCGGCAGCGCGTTGATCACCGTGCCCTTGGCCAGCACCGCATCGCGCGACGGGATGATCGCGGGTCCGGAAGAATTGCCCATGCTGTCGCCGGAAAAGTCGATGACGTGGCGAAAGCCGTCGAAATCGTTCACCTCGATCAACCGCTGGGCTTCCAGCAGGGCGGCGCCGATAGCGTTGCTGCCATAAGCCGCGCGCGGGGCCACCAGCAGCGCATCGCCAAAGGCCTGTGCCGTATCCATTCCGTCGATCAGCATCCAGTCGACGACCTGCACCTGATTGGTCGCCCATTCGACATAGGTGACGGCAATATGGCCGTGCAGGGTGTTGGCAATGGCACTTTGCACGATGTCCGATTGCAGCGCATCGGCATAGCCCTGGCGCTGAAAGGCCAACTCTCCCGCATCGATGGACCCGGATGCATCGGCCAGCAGCACCAGTTCAAGGGATGTTTCGGTTTGCGCCACAGCAACCGTGGCGCAGGCGGACAGGACAAGGGAAAGGACATATCGCATGGGATCAGCCTAGCGTGGCGCGTCTGTCATCGCGTCTGACAATCGCGTGACACCGCATGACAAAGGGTGAACTGTCCCCGCAACCGATTAACATTCAGGCAACTCTTGCAAAGGATTGCACCGTGAAACTGCCTCTGATCGCCACCGCCCTGACGTTGTTTGCCGCCACCGCTCATGCCGGCCCGGTCAGTTTCGCCAACTGGCAGGAACAGCGCCTGTCGCTGTTCGGGTCGAACGATTACACCTTTGGCCAGACCTTGCAGATGACATCGAACGGGTCGGTCAGCATCGCATGGGGCCGGATGGCGCAGGGGGACTGGGGCGCGCGGCGGGCGTCGTGGACATGGGATGTCAGCACCAGCGTCCCGCCCACCGATCTGTCGCGCAAGGGCGGCGACGACCGCAATCTGGCGGTCTATTTCGTCTTTGTGCCGCAGGCCGTGGCGGCGGAACTGGCCAGCGCCGATATCCGCGCCTTGCTGGGCCGGGCGGATGTGCGGGTGCTGCAATACGCTTATGGTGGCAACAATCCGGTGGGGTCGGTGCTGCCCTCTCCCTATGGCCCGCCCGGCACCGGCGTCACGATCCCGCTGCGGCAGGCGGGGACGGGCGCACATGCAGAGAGCGTCAATCTGGCCGCCGACTATGCCCGCGCCTTCGGAGGCGAACCGGGTGCCCTGATCGGCATGGCGGTGAGTGGGGACAGCGACGATACAAAGAGCCAGATCGCGGCGGCGGTGGGGGGGATGCGGGTGGAGTGATCCAAGCAGCCCGCTGACCAGCCACGGCGCGCCCATGCCGGTCTATGGCGATTTCTTTGAAGGGTGGGATGTGGCGGTGAAGGCCGAGACCGGCCAGCCGATCATGACCAGCGTGCAGGTTTTGGGTTTGCGGGTGTATCTGGTGGGAGTGTAAGGTTGAAATTTATTGCAATTAGCTAATATGGCATCAATCGTTAACGCTTCTGAGAAAGGTAAACCCAATGATCCGCACCGAGCCGCATCCATCATTTGGTAAAGAGCTGGGGGAAATGATCTTTCTCATCGAGAAAGAGATTTTTCGTCTAAATAGCGATTGGCAAACATACCGAAGTCTTTTTGGTGCTGGCGAGGAACGATTTAATTTTCTATTCTCCGACGAAGTGCCAATGATGCATTTGTTGGAGGATGTCTTGTGGCATCGAGTGATACTGGGACTTAGCAGATTGACGGATAATAGAAGGTCACATGGTCACGAAGTTTTATGTCTCGATCAGCTTCCACCGTTGGTAGAAAGTGTAGAGCTTTCAAGGCAGATTCGTTTAGAGATCAAGATGGCAAAGAAGCTAGTAGGTGATATTAGGTCTTTTCGTAGTCAACGTGTGGCACATCGAAATCTTGATGTTGCCAAATCCGCATCGCTGTTGCCGCCCTTATCTAGATCGCAATTCCAAGCTGCAATTGAAGGTGTGACAAAACCGATCATCACAATTTACAGAGAAATTGCCGACACTACCCTCTTACCCGTTCCAACGAACGCAAGTGAAGAGGCTGTCAGACTGATTGGCCTTCTGTACGATGGTCTTGCGGTCAAGCGTGATCTTGCTTGGATGGGCGCTAGACCGAGTTGGACATTGATGGGAAAGTGGGACCACTAAACATCCAACTCCTCCACAAACCGCGCATTCTCCTGAATATACGCAAACCGCAACTCAGGTTTCTTGCCCATCAGGCGTTCGACCAGATCGCCGGTCTCTCCGGGTTCTTCGTCGGCCACGGTGACGCGGATCAGTTTGCGGGTGGCGGGGTCCATGGTGGTGGATTTCAGGTCGGCGGCGTCCATTTCGCCAAGGCCCTTG
>JBBREW010000110.1:0-7959 GCA_038225335.1 Rhodobacterales bacterium | reverse complement strand
CCCGGCACGCCGAGTGCCATCGCCACCACTTTTGACGGCTACCCCATGGCCAAACGCGGCGACGGGGATCTGGCGGTCACGCTGGCAACCATCGCCAGTGTTTTCGGTGGTCTGGTCGGTGCAATCCTGCTGATCACACTGGCACCCAGACTGGCCACGCTGGCGCTGGCCTTTCAATCGACCGAGTATTTCTGGCTCGCCATCCTTGGCCTGACGCTGATCGCGACGCTGTCGCTGGGCAATCTGGTCAAAGGGCTGATCGGCGGGATGTTCGGGCTGTTCCTGTCGATGATCGGCGTTGCCGTGATTGGCGGTGATGTGCGGTTCACGGGCGGTGCCTCGTCGATGCTGGGCGGGATCGACATCATCGCGGCGCTGATCGGGCTTTACTGCATTCCCGTGCTGATCGCCATGGTTTCCACCCCCGACCAACATCTTGACCCCGGCGAGGCGCGGGGTTTCCGCCTGTTCGAGGCGATCGGGATTTCGCTGAAGAACTGGTTCAACCTGATCCGGTCGTCGCTGATCGGCACATTGGTCGGCATCCTGCCGGGCGCTGGCGGCTCGATCGCATCGCTGATCTCTTATTCCGAGGCGCGGCGTGTCTCGAAAAATTCTGCCAACTTCGGCAAAGGCGAACCCGCCGGTCTGCTGGCGACGGAAAGCGCCAATAACGCGACCGTGGGTGGCGGATTCATTCCGACGCTGGTGCTGGGGATTCCCGGCACACCGCCCGATGCGGTGATCATGGGTGCGCTGATGGTGCAGGGCATCCGCGTCGGCCCGTCGCTGTTCCAGTCGGGCGACGATACCGTCTATGTCTTCATGACCGGGCTTTTGATCGCCACGGTGCTGATGCTGCCGGTCGGTCTGCTGGTCGGACGATATGCGTTCCGGTTCATCACCAATGTCCCAAAGGCGATGCTGGTGCCGCTGATTGCCTTCATGACGATTATCGGCAGCTTTGCGATCCATGCCAGCCCACACGATGTCCTTGTGATGGTGGTTTTGGGTCTGGTGGGCTGGGCTGCTGCGCTGGCAGGCTTTGGCGCATCGCCCATCGTGCTGGGCTTGGTCCTTGGCCAGATCGCGGAACAGGGGTTCATGCGTGCATGGATGATCGGCGGCGCACGCGGTGATTTCATGGGGCAATTGCTGCTGAACCGTCCGATCAGCTGGGCCATTGTCGCGCTGATCCTGCTGACGATGATGCTGCCGTTGTTCCGCAGGCGCACCAGCGCCGGTCTGACAGCGCCGACCGGCGACGGCGATGCGATCGCACCGCAAAGGGTGGTGGACCGGGCCGGTCTGGTCGGATCGGTCGTCTTCCTTGGGCTGGCCGTCGTCATGCTGATGCAGGCGCGCGGATTGTCGGTGATGGCCGCAGCCTTTCCATACGCCATCGGCGGGGTGCTGGCGGCGTTGTCGGTGTTGCAGATCCTGCGCAGTCTGCGCGGGCATGGCGGCATCAACGCTGAAGGTGGTAGCGTCGATACCACAATGCGCGGTCTGGTGCTGGGCGGGACGATGCTGGGCTGGGCGCTGATCTTTCCGCATCTGGGGCTGTTCGTCACGTCGCTGGTGGCCAGCACGATCCTGATGCTGACCGGGCAGTTCGGTCGTCTGACCATGCGCCGTCTGGCGGTCTATCTGGCCTGCATTCTGGCGATGGTCATCATCTTCTATCTGACGCTGGACAGGGTGCTGAACGTGCCCCTGCCGCAGGCGCTGTTGTTTTAAGGAAAGGACACGCGATGTCGCGTATCGTCATCACGGAATTCATGGACGAGGGTGCCGTGCAGCGGATCGCGGCGTCGCATGACACGCTTTATGCGCCCGATCTTGTGGACCGCCGTGCCGATCTGCTGGCAGAGGCGGCCACCACCGACGTTCTGATCGTGCGCAACCGCACCCGTGTGGATGCTGATCTTCTTGCCGCCGCGCCAAGGTTGCAGGCCGTCGGACGGCTTGGTGTGGGTCTGGACAATATCGACATGGCGGGCTGCAAGGCACGGGGCATCACCGTCTGGCCCGCCACCGGTGCCAACGATCTGGCGGTCGCTGAATACGTCATTACGACTGCCATGATGCTGCTGCGCGGGTCCTATGCTGCGACCGACCGTGTTATCGCGGGCGACTGGCCGCGGCAGGACCTGATCGGCCTAGAAGCCTCCGGTCTGATCATGGGCCTTCTGGGCTATGGCGCCATCGCGCGTCAGGTGGCCCGCCGGGCACAAGCGATGGGGATGCAGGTCATCGCCCATGACCCGCATTTGCCACCCAACGATCCGGCATGGGGCGATGTGCGATCCGTGTCGTTGACGGATCTGCTGGCCGGATCCGATGTGGTCAGCCTGCACGTGCCGCTGACGTCGCAGACGCTGCGTATGATCGACGCGGCCGCCTTGCAGGCGATGCGCCCCGGTGCCGTGCTGATCAACGCCGCACGCGGCGGCGTGGTGGACGAGGATGCCTTGGCCGATGCTTTGCGGCAGGGCCATCTGGGGGGTGCCGCGCTGGATGTCTTCGCGGTCGAGCCGCTGACCAAGGATGCCGGACAGCGCTTTGCGGGTTTGACGAACCTGATCCTGACACCGCATATCGCGGGCGTCACGACGCAGGCCAATGTCCGGGTCAGTAATCTGATCGCCGACAAGGTATTGGAACATCTGGCGGAAAAGGTCTGAGCCATGGTCAACATGATGCCCGATCAGGTCCATGACCTGATCCTTCGTACACTGCTGCGCTGCCGGACCGGACAAGCGAATGCTGAGTCCGTTGCGCGGGCGCTGGTCGCGGCGGAACTGGCGGGTCAGTCGGGCCACGGGCTGCGGCGCGTGCCGTCCTATGCGGCGCAGGCCTTGTCGGGAAAGGTCGACGGTTTTGCCACACCGACCGCCAGCCATCCCCGCCCCGGCGTCATGGCGGTGGATGCGGCAAACGGGTTTGCCTATCCGGCGCTTGATCTGGCTGTGGACTGGCTGGTGCAGGCTGCGCCGCGTCAGGGGATTGCCGCTGCAGGCGTCGCCCGGTCACATCATTGCGGTGTTGCCGGTGTGACGGTCGCGCGACTGGCCGATGCGGGGTTGGTCGCACTGCTCTTTGCCAATACGCCTGCCGCGATGGCCCCATGGGGTGGACGCAAGGCGCTGTTCGGCACCAACCCCATCGCATTTGCAGCCCCGCGGTCCGGGGCGCGCACACCGATCGTTGTGGATGTATCGCTGTCCAAGGTCGCGCGCGGCAAGATCATGGCCGCCGACCAGAAAGGCACTGCTATCCCCGAAGGCTGGGCGCTTGACGCTGAAGGTCAACCGACCACCGACCCGGCAGCCGCGCTGGCCGGTACGATGATCCCGATGGGCGATGCAAAGGGCACAGCCCTTGCTTTGATGGTCGAGCTTTTGGCGGCGGGCCTGATGGGTGCGCACTTCGGGCACGAGGCGTCATCGTTTTTTGCGGCCGATGGCTCGCCGCCGGGGGTGGGTCAACTGATCCTTGCACTGGACCCGGATGCGTTTTCGGACCACGCACGGGCGCGGATCGACGATCTGGCCGATGCGGTCACCGACGCGCCCGGCGCACGGCTGCCCGGCGCGCGCCGCGACGATCTGCGCAGGGCCGCCATGACAGACGGGCTGGATGTGGACGATGCGTTGCTGGTGCAGATAAACGCGCTGGGGCAAGGGGCCTGAACACATGATCGCGGGGTTTGACAGGGCGCGGATCAATGCGCTGTTTCCGGGCATTGCCGTGTCTGTCCTTGTGGCTGTGACAGCGCAGTTTCTGGCTGAACATTACGCCGTGCCTGCGATGCTGATGGCCTTGCTCTTGGGTCTGACGCTGAATTTTCTGGCCGAACCGCACACCCGCACGGCAGAGGGGGTCGCGTTTTCGGCCAAGACGGTCTTGCGGCTTGGCGTGGCACTTTTGGGTGCACGCATTTCGGTCCAGATGCTGGCAGAGCTGGGCGGCACAATGATCGCGCTGGTCATCGGGGGGGTGGTCGCGACGATCCTATTCGCGCTTGCGGTCGCACCGCTGTTCGGGCGCGGCTGGCGGCTGGCGCTGCTGACAGGTGGATCGGTTGCGATCTGTGGCGCATCAGCTGCGATGGCGATTGCCGCCGTCCTGCCGCGCACGGATAAATCCGACCGCAATCTGGCCTTTACCGTGCTGTCGGTGACCATCCTGTCAACGGTGGCCATGGTGATCTATCCGCCACTTTCGACCGCGTTGGGGTTCAATGCGCTGGAATCGGCGGTGTTTCTGGGCGGGACGATCCACGATGTCGCCCAGGTGGTGGGTGCAGGCTTTTCGATCAGCCCCGAGGTCGGGGAAACAGCAACATTGGTCAAGCTGATCCGCGTGTCGATGCTGGCCCCCGTCGTGCTGGTCTTTTCGCTGGTGATCAGGGCAGGGGGCTTGGGCGACCTTGATCCGACGGCCAAGCGACCGCCACTGTTGCCGTCTTTTGTTGTGGGCTTTCTGGTGCTGGCTGCGTTGAACTCGCTCGGCGTGATCCCCCGCGCGCTTGGGTCCTTTGCCGAAGGGGCCAGCCGTTGGGCGCTGTTGGTGGCGATTGCCGCTGTCGGCATCAACACCTCGCTCGTGCGCATGATGGATGTCGGCGGCACTGCCATCGCCCTGATCGTCCTCGAAACGGTCATGCTGGGGACGTTCATTGTTGCCGGTGTTCATCTGCTGGGGTGACACACCGGTGTTAAGGCTAAGGAAAGGGAGATCATCATGCGCATCATCGACATCCGGGAGGTGACCAAACCGATCGCATCCCCGATCCGCAATGCCTATATCGATTTCAGCAAGATGACGACCAGCCTTGTGGCTGTTGTCACGGACGTGGTGCGTGACGGGCAGCGCGTGGTGGGCTACGGGTTCAATTCCAACGGGCGTTACGGGCAGGGCGGGTTGATCCGCGAAAGGTTTCGCGACCGCATCCTGCAGGCCGCGCCCGACACTTTGCTGACCGATGCAGGCGACAATTTCGACCCGCACCGCGTCTGGGCCGCCATGATGGCCAACGAAAAACCGGGTGGTCACGGCGAAAGGTCAGTCGCGGTCGGCACGATTGATATGGCGATCTGGGACGCGGTCGCCAAGATCGCAGACAAGCCGTTGTTCCGACATCTGGCACAGCTAAACAAGAGGGAGGCGGACCCCCGCGTCTTTGTCTATGCGGCGGGCGGGTATTATTACCCTGGCAAGGACAACAGTGCCCTGCGCGCCGAAATGCGCAGCTATCTTGATCGTGGCTATACTGTCGTCAAAATGAAGATCGGCGGCGCCCCCCTTCACGAGGACCGCCAGCGGATCGAGGCTGTGCTGGAGGAGATCGGATCACAGGCGCAGTTGGCCGTTGATGCCAATGGGCGTTTCGATCTGGAAACCGCCATCGCCTATGCGCGGATGCTGAAAGAGTATCCCCTGTTCTGGTACGAGGAAATCGGTGATCCGTTGGATTACGCGCTGCAGGCGGCGATGTCGGAATTCTATGATGCGCCGATGGCCACGGGTGAGAACCTGTTTTCGCATCAGGATGCCCGCAACCTGCTGCGCTACGGCGGGATGCGGCCGGATCGCGATTATCTGCAATTCGATTGTGCGCTGTCATACGGGCTGGTCGAATATCTGCGCACGCTGGATGTCTTGCGCCAATTCGGCTGGTCGCCGACCCGGTGCATCCCGCACGGCGGCCATCAGATGTCGCTGAACATTGCCGCGGGTCTGGGTCTGGGCGGAAACGAGAGTTATCCTGATCTGTTCCAGCCCTATGGCGGCTTTCCCGATGGGGTCAATGTGCAGGACGGCCATATCGTCATGCCGGAACTTCCCGGCATCGGGTTCGAAGGCAAGGCAGATCTGATCTCTGTCATGCGCGCCCTCGCTGTTTGACAGGACGGATACCGTTCCGGGTGGTTGACGCGCGCGCGGCAGCCCGATGTCCGCACAGGTCGTTCAGACCAGAATGTTGACCGCGATGACGGCCAGCAAGGCCAGGATCACATGGTCGAAGGTGCGCGGTGACATGTGCCGGGCCAAAGCCTCGCCCAGCGGCATGGCGGCCATGATGATGCCGAAGGCCACCAGACCCAGCCCCAACCCCTGCACTGACAGCAGCCCATAGGCTGCGAGGAACGGGATCTGCACCGCAGTCATTGCGACAAAGAACAACGACACGCAGGCGACAAATCCGGCCCGTGGCAGCCCCAGCGCACTGACAAAGCTGAGCGAAACAGGCGCGCTGATCCCGGTCGCCCCCTGCAACACGCCGCCAAGCAGCCCTACCGGCAAAGCCAGTCGGTGTGCCAGAAGCGGCGATAGCAGCCACTGCGGCCGGGACAGACGGAAGGCGATATAGACAAAGATGGTCACTGCCATTGCCTGCAACAGCAACCCCGAATCGATGCGGGCCAGCATTACGGTGCCGATAGCCGCACCGATCAGGCCGGCCCCGGCGAACATCCAGATCAGCGACCCATGCGGCAGGGCGCTGCGATAGCGCCAGCCTTGCAGCATGTTGGACAGCAGGTTGGACATCAGCATCACGACCACAGCGGTCTGGACGCCGTAGAACAGCGATATGACCGGCACAGCGACCACCGGCGCACCGGCACCGGTCGCCCCCTTCAGCACGCCGCCCAGCGCAAGCGCCAGCACGCAGGCGATCAACGCCGGTGACACCTGTGACAGCAGCGCCATTCAGTGCGCATCCGATACCGCAACCCGCACGTCCAGCAAGGCGGCGCGGCCGGTGGTCCGGATCACGTCCAGCGCATCTGCCAACGCTGATGGCAGATCCTGCGCCCGTTTGACGTGCGCGGCCCAGGTCCGGCTGGCAGCGGCGACGGCGGTGAAATCGGGCACCGGTGCGAGCGATGTCAGCGGCATGGTGTTCGCCTTGACCGCCGCGCCGTCCGGATAGCTGCCCACGACCGACCGGCGCACGGCGTTCCACATTGCATTGTTCTTGACGATGATCAGGATCGGAAGGGCCAGCGCCTCGGCGATCTGGTGACAGGCCACGGGATTGGCAAAGATATATGAGCCGTCGCCCATTGCCGCGATCGTCAGCTTGCCGGGTCGCGCCAGTTGCGCGCCCAGTGCTGCGGGAAAGGCCCAGCCCAGCCCGCCGGAATGGGGGTTGGAAAACAGCCGGTTCGGTCCTTTAATCTGCATGACACCCGGCACCAGACCCAGTTCGCTGAACACGACTGCGTCGTCGTCCATGATATCGGACAGACACCGGCTCAGCCATTCGGCCCCCATCGGGTCGCTGTGGCTGGCCGCGTCGATCAGGCCTGCCGCAGTCGCAAGACGTTTCTCGCGGTGTGCCGACAGCGCGGTTGCGCGCGTGGTGCGGGTATCAGCGTCGGTGGTCATCGCCGCATCGATTGCTGCCACGGTGGCGGCTGCGTCGCCGGTGATCGCCAGATCAGACCGATAGCCCCGCATCGGCATCCGTGCGAACTGCGGATCGGTGCCGATATGAATGATCCGCGCGGTCGGCGCTGGCGCGTGAAGCGATTCGATCCACGGCACACCGGAGTCCACGATAAGGATCACATCCGCATCACGCACCAGATGCGGCGCATAGCCCATCGCCGCAGGGTCGTCATGGGCCAACAGATTGCGCACGACAAAGGGTTCGACCACGCCGATGCTGTGGCGCGCACCCATTGCCGACAGGGCACGCGCAAGCTGTCCTTCGGTGTCGCCGCGCTGACAGACGATGATCGGGTTCAGGGCCTTTTGCAGATAGGCCGCTGCCTCTGCCACCGCGCTGGGGTCTGGTGCGGCGGTGCGCGGGGCAGGGCGCGGCGACGTGTCGGCGGCAGCCTGCGCGGTAATCGCAGCGGTCAGCGGTTCGCGCGGCAGGCTGAGGTACACCGGGCCACGCGGCTCGGTCATCGCGATGGCAATCGACCGGGCCGCCAGCGC
>JBBREW010000109.1:0-8011 GCA_038225335.1 Rhodobacterales bacterium | reverse complement strand
GGATATCCGTGTGCAGATCGGCGGCCCGGTGGAACGGTCGCGCGGTTTCGTGCTGCATTCACTGGATTACCGGTCGGACGTGGCGACGATGGATGTGGCGGATGGCATCGGCATGACCGCCACCCGCGACGTGCTGGAAGCGCTTGCCCAAGGCGGCGGTCCGGAACGGTCGATGCTGGCGCTGGGCTATGCCGGGTGGGGACCGGGACAATTGACAGCCGAGCTGGCGGATAACGGCTGGCTGACGGGGCGCGCCGATCCCAACATCCTGTTCGGCACCGATGACGGCGGCAAATGGGCGGCGGCACTGGATGTGATCGGCGTGTCACCGTCCCTGTTGTCCACGACGGGCGGGCGGGCCTGACACCGCCCGCCTGCAACCCATCGCCTATTGCGCGGGTGCGGCAAGGGCGTCGATAATTGCGATGGCGCTGTCCGACGACCAGTCCGCATCCCCCTGAAGGCGGGCGACCTCGCGGCCCTGGGCATCCAGCACCACCGTCACCGGCAGTCCCAGCACGCCAAAGGCGCGGGCCAGTTGCTGTTGCGGGTCCAGCGCCTTTGGCAGGTTGGTGACGCCGATCTCTTCGAAAAAGCGGTTGATGGCCTCTGGGCTGTTGCGGCCTGTGGCGACGGTCAGCACCGCAGCGCGGTCGCCCATCACGTCCTGTAGGGCCGATAGGTGGGGCATTTCCGCGCGGCAGGGCGCGCACCAAGTCGCCCAGAAATTCAGGACAACGGGTTTGCCCGCGTAATCCGCCAAGGTGGCCTGCGACCCGTCTGCGGCGGTAAAGGCTACATCGGGGGCGGGGGCAGGGTCCGCTGCAATGACCAGCTTGCGCATGTCGCCTTCCTGCAACGCGGCCAGATCGGGCGTATCGGCGCCCGCCGTGTTTGCAAGCAGGACAAGGCCCGTATAAAGCAAGGCAGATTTCAAAGACTTCAAGGGGCGCGTCCTTCCATGACTAAATCTGCGAACACGATGTGGGGTGGCCGGTTCAGTGCAGGGCCGGACGCGATCATGGAGGCGATCAACGCCTCGATCTCGTTCGACCAGCGGCTGGCAGCGCAGGACATCGCAGGTTCGCGCGCCCATGCCGCCATGCTGGCGGCCACAGGCATCATCAGTGATAACGATGCGACAGCGATCCGTGAAGGCCTGCTCACGGTTCTGTCAGAGATCGAGGGTGGTGACTTTGCGTTTTCGGCAGCCCTTGAAGACATTCACATGAACGTCGAAGCGCGGCTGAAGGAAATCGTGGGCGAGCCTGCTGGACGTCTGCACACGGCCCGGTCGCGCAACGATCAGGTGGCGGTCGATTTCCGTCTGTGGGTGCGCGACCAGTGCGACGCGGCTGACCGCGCGCTGGCGGCGCTGCAGACAGCCCTGCTGGATCAGGCAGAGGCAGGGGCCGACTGGGTCATGCCCGGCTTTACCCACCTGCAGGTGGCGCAGCCCGTGACTTGGGGCCATCACATGCTGGCCTATGTCGATATGCTGGGGCGTGACCGGTCGCGGTTCGCCGATGCCCGCAAGCGCATGAACCTGTCGCCCTTGGGCGCGGCTGCGCTGGCGGGGACGTCGTTTCCCATCGACCGGCACATGACGGCACAGGCACTGGGGTTCGACGGGCCGATGACCAACAGCCTTGATGCGGTCAGCGACCGGGATTTCGCGCTGGAATTTCTGGGCGCTGCCACGATCTGCGCAGTCCACCTGTCCCGGCTGGCAGAAGAGCTGGTGATCTGGTCGTCCGCTCAGTTCCGGTTCGTGAAGATGTCGGACCGCTGGTCCACCGGCAGCAGCATCATGCCGCAGAAACGCAACCCCGACGCAGCCGAACTGATCCGCGCCAAGATCGGCCGCATCTTTGGTGCCAATGTCGCGCTGACGCTGGTGATGAAGGGGCTGCCGCTCGCCTATTCGAAGGACATGCAGGAAGACAAGGAACAGGTCTTTGATGCGGCTGATACGCTGATGCTGGCGCTGGCCGCGATGGCGGGGATGGTCGGGGACATGACCGCCAACCGTGACGCCCTGCGGGTGGCCGCCGGCACCGGGTTTTCCACGGCGACGGATCTGGCCGACTGGCTGGTGCGCGCGCTGGGCCTGCCGTTCCGCGATGCCCACCACATCACCGGATCATTGGTCGCGCTGGCCGAATCGCAGGGCTGCGATCTGCCCGATTTGACGCTTGCCCAGATGCAGTCGGTGCATGATGGTATCACGCAGGCGGTGTTTGACGTGCTGGGGGTCGAAAACTCTGTCGCGTCCCGCACCAGTTTTGGCGGCACCGCACCGGCGCAGGTGCGCGCGGCGGCAGCGGTCTGGCGAAAGGTGCTTGCCTAATGACACGGATGGCTGCGATCGGCGTGCTGTGTCTGTTGGCGGGCTGTGGGGCGCAAGGCGCGCCGATCCCGCCCGGTGCGGCCGACGACCGCGCCGCAGTCCCTGCTGCGCCGGTGGCGGATGTGGGTGTCGGCGTGGGGCCGGATGGTCTGACACCGCGGGTGACCGTGGCCGACGGAATCGGTCGTGTGACGCTGGGACCGGGCGGTCTGCGGCTAGGGGCGGCGGGTATCCCGCTGGGCTTGGGTTTTTGATGAAAGATATGTCACCGTTGCGCTGGGTCTGGCTGGCGCTTGCCGTCTGGGGCACGATCCATCCGATGTCGTGGTTCATCGCGTGGTTTCAGGCCGAAGGCTGGTCCCTGTCGGGGATGCTGGAGGCGTGGCACGTGAATGCGGCGACCAGTGGTCTGGTCTGGGATCTGACCATCGCCGCGATCACCCTGACGATCTGGGTGGTGGCAGAGGTCGCGGTGCGGCGCAACTGGGTGGCCCTGCTTGCCATCCCCGCGACATTTTGCATCGGGGTCAGCTGCGGCCTGCCGCTTTACCTGTTTTTGCGGGCCAAACCGATCCGTTAGGGCCGATCAGGGCCGGGCCGGACCGGTTTTGCGACCCTGAACCGCGTATGATCCGACCTTTCGCAATGGCCGCGATCTGTTATGACCGCGACAGATGAACGGGGACAGCCAATGGATCATTTTCTGTATCAGAACGGGGCGCTGCACGCCGAAGATGTCGCTGTGGCCGACATCGCGGCCGCCGTGGGCACACCGTTCTATGTCTATTCCACGGCGACCCTTCTACGCCATTACCACCTGTTTGACGACGCGCTGGCGGGCATGGATCATCTGGTCTGCTTTGCGATGAAATCCCTGTCCAATCAGGCGGTTCTTCAGGTTCTGGCACAAGCCGGTGCGGGCATGGATGTGGTGTCGGGCGGTGAATATGCCCGCGCCGTGGCTGCGGGTGTCCCGTCCGACCGCATCGTGTTTTCCGGTGTGGGCAAGACGCAGGTCGAAATGCGGCAGGCCCTGACCGGGGGCATCCGGCAATTCAACGTGGAATCCGAACCGGAACTTGTCGCACTCAGCGCCGTTGCCAGCCAGATGGGCCAGACCGCGCCGATCACCATCCGCGTCAACCCGGACGTGGACGCCCGCACCCATGCCAAGATCGCGACGGGCAAGTCGGAAAACAAGTTCGGCATCCCCATCGCCCGTGCCCAGCAGGTCTATGCGCTGGCCGCCAGCCTGCCGGGGCTGGATGTGATCGGGATCGACGTGCATATCGGCAGCCAGCTGACCGACCTTGCCCCGTTCGAGGTGGCGTATCGCAAGGTGGCCGATCTGACCGAACAGCTGCGCGCGGACGGCCACAACATCCGCCGCCTTGATCTGGGGGGCGGTCTGGGCATCCCCTATGTGCAGTCCAATGTGGCCCCGCCGACGCCGCAGGATTACGGCGATCTGATCCGGCGCACCGTCGGTCATCTGGGATGCGAGATCGAGATCGAACCGGGACGCCTGATTTCCGGCAATGCAGGTCTGATGGTCTCGCGCGTCATCTACATCAAGGAAGGGGCCGACCGGCAGTTCCTGATCCTTGACGGGGCGATGAACGATCTGATCCGTCCCGCCATGTATGACGCCCATCATGACATCGTTCCGGTGGTGGAATCCGCCGTGGCCGCCGACCGCGCCACCTATGACATCGTCGGGCCGGTCTGCGAAAGCGGCGATACCTTTGCCAAGGGGCGCAGCATGGCGCAGGTGGCCCCCGGTGATCTGGTGGCCTTCCGGTCGGCGGGGGCTTACGGTGCGGTGATGGCGTCCGAATACAATTCCCGCCCCCTGATCCCGGAAGTTCTGGTCCACCGCGATCAATTTGCGGTTATCCGGGCGCGTCCGACCTTTGACGAAATGATTGCACGCGATATGATTCCGGCATGGTTGTGATCCTGTCGGTCGCATCCCGCCCGAGGGGAGACGTCCGCTGACCGATCATCGCCCGGATTTGCCGCATCTGGATCGTCCTGTCGCGCTGACCCGTCTGGGTCTGGCGGCTGAACGTGCGACCCGGGCGTTCTGGCCGGTCTGGACGGTCCTGTTCGTGACCCTGTCGCCGCTGCTGTTCGGCTGGCACGACAGCATGAGCCTTGAAGTGTTCTGGGGACTGTCGCTGGTGGCGGTTGCGGCCTTGGCCGTGACGCTGATCCTGGGATTGCGCCGGTTCCGCTGGCCCACGCAGGCAGAGGCGCTGGCCCGCGTCGATGCGACCCTGCCCGGGCGACCCATCGCTGCGGTGCGCGACACGCAGGTAATCGGCGCGACGGATGCGGCGTCGCAGGCGGTCTGGGCCGCGCATCTGGACCGGATGCGGCGCGCGACGCAAGATGCCCGGCCGGTGCAGCCTGATCTGCGGATTTCGGACCGCGATCCCTATGGTCTGCGGTATACCGCCTTGCTGTTCTTTGTCGTGGCCCTGCTGTTCGGGTCCGTCCTGCGCGTCGGAAGTGTGGCGGATGTGGCCCGCACCGGCGGTGCAAGCCCGCTTGCCACCGGTCCGGTCTGGGAAGGCTGGGTCGCACCGCCCGCCTATACCGGTCGCCCGACGCTTTACCTCAATGATCTGGCACCCGGACCGCTGCGGGTGCCGCTGGGGTCAGAGGTGACGTTGCGCCTGTACGGCGAGGTTGGCGCCCTGACCGTGGCTGAAACCGTGTCTGGCCGCACCGTTGACATTCCCCCGGCGTCCGACCCGGTCCAGTCCTTTGCCGTGACGCAGCCGGGGCAGGTGTCCATCGACGGGCCGAACGGGGCGGCTTGGGATCTGTCGATCCTGCCCGATACCCCGCCAGAGGTCAGTCTGACCGCCCCCATCGACCGCGACGCGATGGGAGAGATGACACAGGCTTTTGCCGCCAGCGACGATTACGGCATCGAATCCGGGACCGCGACCATCGCCCTTGATCTGGCGGCGGTGGAACGGCAGTTCGGCCTGACGGCGGACCCAGACCCGATTGAACCCATCGTGCTGGACCTGCCGATGCCGTTCAGCGGCGACCGGGCACAATTCGACGGCCAGTTGATCGAAGACCTGTCGCTGCATCCCTTGGCCAACCTGCCGGTCACAATGACCCTTTCGGTGACCGACGGTGCAGGCCAGACCGGCACCAGCGCGGCAGAACCGATGATCCTGCCCGGTCGTCGCTTCTTTCAGCCGGTGGCCTCGGCCATTGTTGAACAGCGGCGCGACCTGCTGTGGTCCCGCAGCAACGGTGCGCGGGTGGTGCAGGTCCTGCGCGCGCTGTCCTATGAACCCGAAGGCCTGTTCACCAACCAGACGACCTATCTGCGGCTGCGGGTCATCATCCGGCGGCTGGATCAGTTCAACCGCTTCGGCATGACCGATGAAAATGCGGCTGAGATCACGCAGGCCCTGTGGGATCTGGCGATCCAGCTGGAAGACGGCACCCTTGCGGATGCACGCGAACGGCTGGCCCGTGCGCAGGAACGGCTGGAAGAGGCGATGCGCAACGGCGCATCCGAGGCAGAGATCGCAGAGCTGATGCAGGAACTGCGCGAGGCGACGCAGGATTACATGCAGATGCTGGCCGACCAGATGGAACCCGGCGGGGATGGCACCGACCAGCCGCAGACATCCGAAAACACGATGGAACTGAGCCAGGACGAGTTGCAGGCCCTGATGGACCGCATCGAAGAATTGATGCAGGAAGGCCGCATGGCAGAGGCGCAGGCGCTGATGGAGCAGTTGAATCAACTGCTTGAAAACATCCAGATCACCCAGGGGCAGGGCAGCGGCAGCGGGCCGCAAACACCCGGTCAGCAATCCATGCAGGACCTTGCCGATACCCTGCGCGACCAGCAGGATCTGTCTGACGAAGCGTTCCGCGACATGCAGGAACCGGGTCAGCAGCCGGGCCAGCAGCCGGGTCAGCAACCCGGCCAGCAGCCGGGGCAAGGGCAGCAGCCGGGCCAGGGCCAGCAACCCGGCCAAGGTCAGCAGCCGGGTCAAGGCCAGCAACCGGGCCAGCAGCCCGGTGATCAACCGGGTCAAGGCCAGCAACCCGGCGATCAGCCGGGGCAGGGCAGCGGTGAAGGCGACCAGCCCGGCGACGGGCGTTCACTGGCGCAGCGCCAGCAGGATCTGCGCAACGAACTGGGCCGCCAGCGCGGCGCACTGCCCGGTCTGCCGGGGGATGCGGGCGACCGCGCGCGGGACTCTCTGGACCGGGCCGAAGATGCGATGGACGGGGCAGAACAGGCCCTGCGCGACGGTGACACGGGACAGGCCATCGACCGTCAGGCCGATGCGATGGACGCCCTGCGCAACGGGATGCGCGCCATCGGAGAGGCGCTGGCCCAGAACCAGCAGGAACCGGGCCAAGGGCAATCCGCCGGTCAGCCTTCGGGACAGGCGCAACCCAACCAGCGTGACCCCCTGGGGCGCGAATTGGGCAGCACCGGCCAATACGGCACCTACGAAAACATGCTGCAGGGTGACGATATCAATCGCCGTGCGGCCGAATTGCTGGGTGAAATCCGCCGCAGGTCTGCGGAACAGAACCGCCCGCAGGTCGAACGCGACTATCTTGACCGCCTGCTGGACCGGTTCTGACGGGAACGGGTGGGTGCGCCCGCAGGCATTATGCCAAAGGGCACGGGTCGGGCTAGTCTGTGCCTGAACTGCCGCCGACAGCGCCCATCAACGCTTGCAACTGGCGATCAAGCCAGACCCGCCCCTGATCGACGACCGCGACATAGGCTGTCAGCGTGCTGTCCAGCACCGGCAAAGCGGTGCTGATATCATCCGCAAAGGCATAAATCGCCGTCAGCACCACAAACAGGCCAAGCATCGCAAAGAAGCCGGCCCTGCCGCTGCGTCGGGCGCTGGCCGCGTCTTCTTCTTCGGCCAGAACCGCCATCGGTCCCCGGTCGGATGATGATCGCAGAGTCGAATTGATCTCTTCGATGTCGGGAAAGACTTCGGACCGGGTGCCAGCGGCGCGCGTCGCGACCGCGACTGCGACAGGACGTCCTTGCAGGCGGTCCAGACGGTCTTTGCCGGGGTCCCTGACCGCGGGCGGGGCCATATCATCGGCATCGTCGTCAAAGGCATCATCGGCATGATCACCGGTCTGGCGTTGGGTGTCGCGGGTCGGTTCTTCCAGCCCCAGATCACCTTGGCTTTCCAGTGTGGGTGTGGTGTCTGCCCGCCTTGCGGCTTCTTCTCTGGCGGCTTCTTCGCGCAGGATATCAGCAATTGACGGATCAAGGGTGGCCCGCACCTGTGTCGGGGCCAGCGTTGGCCGGGTTGACGGCTGGTCAGGCGCGACCGGGGGTCTGACAGCTGCGGGCGGTTGCGGCACCGCGCCCCCGAGCCCGGACAGATCGGCATCGGTGTCGCGGTCTGATCCGTCCCTGTCCGACCGGTCAGGGGGGGATGGCGCATAGGGGGCGTCGCTTTGCGGCGCGCCTTCCATCTGTGCAGAGGCTGTGGTCGCGCTTTCGAACCATGTGTGGCCGCAGTTGGAACATTGCACGTCACGGCCGTCATCGGGGATGACATCGTCGCCGATTTCGTATTGTGCGCCGCAATTGGGGCAGATCAGCCGCATTGCACTCGTCCTCTTGCACGT
>JBBREW010000108.1:0-8037 GCA_038225335.1 Rhodobacterales bacterium | reverse complement strand
GCGACCTGGGGCTGGGCCGCACCGGTCGCCGTCACCTTGATGGCGCTGCGCGAATCGTTGTTCTGGGTCGCAGGTGCCATGCTCGCGCGGCTGGTGGCCCCTGCGGGTCAGACCGCCCGCCAGACAGGACTGTGGCGGCTGGCGGCGCTTGTCGTGTCCTTGACCCTGGCAGAGGCGTTGCGCGGCTATCTGTTCACCGGGTTTCCATGGGCGCTGATCGGCCATGTCCTGATCCCCACGCCCCTTGCCCATCTGGCCGCCTTTGGCGGGCCGCATCTGCTGACGTTTCTGGTGCTGGTGGTCGCGGCGGGGCTGGTCATGCTTGTGCAGCGCATCTGGATCGGTGCGATCCCCGCAGGGGTGGCGGCGGTGCTGTTTGCCGTGCTGATCCCGCCTGCGGACCCGGTCGATCCGGCCGCCCCGGTGGTGCGGATCGTGCAGCCCAATGCGCCGCAGGACGAAAAATGGGACCCGGACCGCAACCTTGTGTTTTTCCAACGCATGATTGCCTATACGCAGGCAGGGCCGCGCCCTGACCTGATCGTATGGCCGGAAACCGCCGTCCCGGTGCTGCTGGATTACGCACAGGCAGAGGTGGAGGCGATTTCAGAAGCCGCCCAAGGCACGCCGCTGGTGACGGGGATCAACCGCAGTCAGGACGGGCTTTATTACAATTCACTGATCGTGGTGGACCGGGCCGCGACGATCACCCAGACCTATGACAAGGCGCATCTGGTGCCGTTTGGCGAATACACGCCCTTTGGCGAACTGCTGCGGCAATTCGGGGTGCGTGGTATTGCCACATCCGAAGGCGGCGGCTTTGCAAAAGGGACGGTGCCGCAGCCTCTGATCGACCTGCCGGGCATCGGACCGGCGCGGGCGCTGATCTGTTACGAAGGCATCTTTGCCGAAGAAATCACCACTGCCGAACGTCCTCGCCTGTTGATGATGATCACCAACGACGCGTGGTTCGGCAAGGGGGCCGGTCCGACCCAGCATCTGGCGCAGGCCCGTCTGCGCAGCATCGAACAGGGTCTGCCGATGGTGCGGTCGGCCAATACGGGCATCAGTGCCATGATCGACGCGCGCGGCCGGATCACCGCGATGATTCCCCTTGATGAACCGGGATATGTGGACGCGCCTTTGCCCGTTGCCAGACCCGCGACACTTTACACCCGGGTCGGGGATTGGCCGGTGATGGTGCTGATATTGCTGGCGTTGTCCATCATGGGCTGGCGCAACCGCCGTCAAGGCCGGGAATTGCGTTGACGCCCCAGCGCGGCCTGCGTAACGACGCAGTTGACCTGCCACAACGGCTTCCTGACGTGGCAGGATAATCACCAATGGAGCACGTCCCATGGCACGTAAAGACTACATTTTCACCTCTGAATCCGTGTCAGAGGGACACCCTGACAAGGTCTGCGACCGGATTTCCGACGCCATTCTTGATGCCTTTCTGACCGAAGAGCCGGAGGCCCGCGTCGCCTGCGAAACCTTTGCCACCACCAACCGCGTCGTCGTCGGCGGAGAGGTCGGGTTGAGCACAAAGGAAAAGACCCACGAATTTCTGGCACAGATCGCACCCATCGTCCGCGACGCCATCCGGGACATCGGCTATGAGCAGGACAAATTCCATCACGCGACCTGTGAAATCACCAACCTGCTGCACGAACAATCCGCCCATATCGCGCGCGGCGTCGATGCCAATGGTGACAAGCCCGAAGGGGCAGGGGATCAGGGGATCATGTTCGGTTTCGCCACTCGCGAAACGCCCGAACTGATGCCCGCCCCGATCCAGTATGCCCACGCCGTCCTGCGGCGGCTGGCAGAAGTGCGCAAATCGGGCGCGGAGCCAACCCTGCGGCCTGACGCCAAAAGCCAGATTTCCCTGCGCTATGCGGATGGCAAGCCGGTCGAGGTGACATCCATCGTGCTGTCCACCCAGCACCGCGACGAGACGCAGTCGAGTGCGGACATCCGCGCGCTTGTCGAACCCTATATCCGCGAGGTGCTGCCCGACGGCATGATCACGGACGCCACCGAATGGTGGGTCAACCCGACGGGGATCTTTGTCATCGGTGGTCCGGACGGGGACGCGGGTCTGACCGGGCGCAAGATCATCGTGGACACCTACGGCGGCGCGGCCCCCCATGGCGGCGGCGCGTTTTCGGGCAAGGACCCGACCAAGGTGGACCGGTCAGCCGCCTATGCCGCGCGCTATCTGGCCAAGAACATCGTCGCTGCGGGCATGGCCGACAAATGCACCCTGCAACTGTCCTATGCCATCGGCATCGCGCAGCCGCTGTCGGTCTATGTCGATCTGCACGATACCGGGCATGTCGATCCGGCGGCTGTGGAACGCGCGATCCGCGATGTCATGGATCTGACCCCGCAGGGCATCCGCACGCATCTGGGTCTGAACCGTCCGATCTATGCGCGCACGGCGGCCTATGGTCATTTCGGCCGTGCGCCGATGGATGATGGCGGGTTCAGCTGGGAACGCACCGATCTGGCAGAGGCGCTGACCCGCGCGGTCTGATCTGCCGAACGACCAGACCCGGCATCGGGGAAGGGGGGCGTCCTGCGCCCCCCTTTGCTTGTGGGACAGGGACCGATTGGTGGACGCGGCGCCTTGCTGCGCTAATTCAGGGGTTCACCATTCTCATCAAGGACATGACCCGATGCGCACCAGATTCCTGACCGCCGCCCTGACGACGCTGATCGCCTCTGCCGCCAGCGCCGAGATTGTCGGCGAATATCACACCTATACCGTTGGCGATGAAACCTTCGAAGGTTACGTCGCCACGAACACCGATCTGGAAACCTCCCGGGGGACGATCCTGATCGTCCACGACTGGGACGGCATGACGGATTACGAAGAACGCCGCGCCGACATGCTGGCCGCCATGGGCTATACCGCCTTTGCCATCGACGTCTATGGGGCCGATACCGACCCACAGGGCATGGACGATTATCAGGCGCTGTCCGGCGCGCTGTATCAGGATCGCGACCTGTTCCGCGCCCGCCTGATGGGGTCCATCGCAGAGGCGGCCAATATCACCGGGGCGACCGACAACATGGTCATGATGGGCTATTGCTTTGGCGGGGCTGCTGCCCTCGAAGCGGCCCGCGCCGGGGCTGACCTTGACGGTTTCGTCAGCTTTCACGGTGGCCTCGATCTGCCCGAAGGGCAGGATTACAGCGGCGTGACCGCCCCGGTCATGGTGTTCCACGGCACCGCTGACCCGGTGTCCGGCATGAACGCGCTGGCCAGCCTGCTGGACAATCTGCAAGAGGCAGGCGTGACCCACGACGCGCAGGTCTTTGGCGGCGCACGCCACAGCTTTACCGTCTTTGGATCGGATGACTATGATCTGGATGCGGATCAGGGGTCATGGGCCGGGTTGCAGACCTTTCTGAACGAAGCCCTCTGATACACCACAGGGCGGCACCGGGCGCGGGTGCCGCCACAGTTGCAGGGTCTGCCGCGACGGGTTAAAGCGCGGCCATGCAGAATGACAAACACCCCTCTGGCGCTCCTTGGCGCAATTTTTATGGCCGGTTCCGGGGCAAGACGATCCGGGCCAGCCAGCAGGATTATCTGGAAAACGATCTTGACGCCCTGTCGCCCGGTCCGGTCGGCTGGGACGCCAACCCCGACCGGCAGCCGCTGGTGCCCGCCGATATTCTGGACGGCAAGCCGCTGTGGCTGGAAATCGGGTTTGGCGGCGGCGAACACCTGATCGGGATGGCGCAGCGGTATCCGGGTGTGGGAATTATCGGCTGCGAACCCTTCATCAATGGCGTGGCGATGCTGCTGGGCAAGATCCGCCGTGCGGAAGTAACCAATCTGGCCGTCCATCCGGGTGACGTGCGCGACCTGTTTGACGTGCTGCCCGACGCCTGCATCGCCAAGGCGTTCCTGAACTACCCCGACCCCTGGTTCAAATCGCGCCACCATCGCCGCCGTTTTGTGACCGCCGAACATCTGGACCCCTTGTACCGCGTGCTGAAACCGGGTGCCGAATTCCGCGTCGCCACCGACATTCCCGATTACGTGCGTCAGACCCTGAAAGAAGTGCCGCGTGCGGGTTTCACGCTGGAAACGCCGCAACCGGACGGCATGTTCACGCCCTGGGACGACTGGATCACGACACGCTATGAACAAAAGGCCCTGCGCGAAGGCCGGGTGCCGCACTATCTGACCTTCCGCAAGCCGGGCTGACCCCTGCCGGGTTTGTCCCCCGACTGCTCCCCCCTCGACTGCGGCGGCGGGCTGGTTTATCCCGACGCGGATTGCAAAAGGAAAACACCCAGATGTCCGGCCATGGCACCCCCGTTCCGATGATCTCCCGGCCCTGCGGGCCGTTGCGCGGCGTGGCAGAGGTGCCGGGCGACAAATCCATCTCGCATCGCGCGCTGATCCTTGGGGCGCTGTGTGTCGGCACGACCCGCATCACCGGCCTGCTGGAAGGCGACGACGTGCTGGATACCGCGCGGGCCATGCGTGCCTTTGGGGCGACCGTGACGGATCACGGCGGTGGCGCATGGTCGGTGCAGGGCGTGGGGGTCGGCGGGTTTGCCGAACCGCAGGGCGTGATTGACTGCGGCAATTCGGGGACCGGCGTGCGGCTGATCATGGGGGCCATGGCGACGACGCCCGTCACGGCCACCTTTACCGGCGATGCCAGCCTGTGCAGTCGCCCGATGGGCCGTGTCACGGACCCTCTGGCGCTGTTCGGCTGTCAGGCCGTGGGGCGGCAGGGCGGGCGCTTGCCGATGACGCTGGTGGGGGCCACCGATGCTGTGCCCGTGCGCTATGCCGTGCCGGTGCCGTCGGCGCAGGTGAAATCCGCGGTGCTGCTGGCCGGGTTGAATGCCCCCGGCGAAACCGTCGTGATCGAACGCGAGGCAACCCGCGATCATACCGAACGGATGCTGGCGGGCTTTGGCGCTGACATCCGGGTCGAACAGACCGACGAAGGCCGTGTCATCACCCTGAAGGGCCGCCCCGAATTGCAGCCGCAGGTCATCGCCGTGCCGCGCGATCCCAGCAGTGCGGCCTTTCCGGTATGTGCGGCCCTGATCGTGCCTGGGTCCGATGTGCTGGTGCCGGGCATCGGCCTCAATCCCACGCGCGCGGGGCTGTTCGCCACCCTGCAGGACATGGGCGCCGACCTGACCTTTGAAAATCCGCGCGAGGAAGGCGGAGAGCCGGTGGCAGACTTGCGCGCGCGCTACTCTCCCGCGATGCACGGCATCAGCGTGCCCCCCGCCCGTGCGGCCAGCATGATCGACGAATACCCGGTCCTGTCGGTCGTCGCAGCCTTTGCCAGCGGTGTGACCGACATGCAGGGCGTGCGCGAATTGCGGGTCAAGGAAAGCGATCGCATCGACGCGATGGCAACCGGCCTGCAGGCCGCAGGCGTCACCGTGACGACCGGTGACGACTGGTGGCAGGTGACCGGCTGCGGTGCGGCAGGTGTGCCGGGCGGGGCCACGGTCGCCAGCCGGTTGGATCACCGCATCGCCATGGCCTTCATGGTGATGGGGATGGCGACGCAGGCCCCGATGACGGTCGATGACGGCAGCCCGATCACCACGTCCTTTCCGATCTTCGGCCCGCTGATGGCGGAACTTGGCGCTGATATCGGGCCTGTCGCATGATCTTTACCGTGGCCATCGACGGCCCTGCGGCGGCGGGCAAGGGAACGCTGGCGCGGGCATTGGCGGCGGACTTCGGCTTTGCCTATCTGGATACGGGGCTGCTGTACCGCGCGGTCGGCGCGGCTGTGCTGGCCGGGGGCGATCCGGTGACCGTCGCGCGCAACCTCGACCCCGCGCAACTGGCAGGCGATGCGCTGCGCAGCCAACCGGTTGCCGATGCGGCCAGTCAGGTCGCGGTCCTGCCCGACGTCCGGGCGGCCTTGGTCGCCTTTCAGCGCGACTTTGCCCGCCGCGCGGGCGGTGCCGTGCTGGATGGGCGCGACATCGGCACAGTGATCTGCCCTGCGGCCGAATTGAAGCTTTTCGTGACAGCCAGCCCCGAAAT
Organism: Rhodobacterales bacterium; assembly: GCA_038225335.1. Classification (GTDB taxonomy): domain Bacteria; phylum Pseudomonadota; class Alphaproteobacteria; order Rhodobacterales; family Rhodobacteraceae; genus Loktanella. The sequence goes on along the minus strand of JBBREW010000108.1, from coordinate 1,985 downwards.
CCGCGCCGCGCGCCGCCATGCGGAACTCTTGCAAAACGGTGACCCGATCGACGCGGCCGCCGTGCTGGCGCAGGTCCGTGACCGCGATGCCCGCGACAGCAGCCGCGATCACGCACCTTTGGTGGCGGCCCCCGATGCCATCGTCATCGACACCACAACCCTTGACGCGGCGGCGGCGCTGGCCGTGGCCCGCAGCATCCTGCAGGACCGGTTGGCGCAATTGCCGCCACTGACCTGATAGCAATCTGGCCTGATCACGTCGGTCCCCCCTTCTTCTCGTTGTCAAATATCCCACGGGGGTCCGGGGGTGTGAAACCCCCGGCTTTTCCCCGGATGACACAGACTGCGGGCCTGTCCTTGTGCCGCCCCGCACAGACCATGTGCGACAGCCTGCCTGTTTTGCGCCACAGAACCCTTTATCTGCTGTCCACCTGCGGGCCGGGCCTTGCGCCGTTCGGGCCGCGCCCCCCTTTGCTGACAGAAAGAATTTAAACATGCTGATCGATCACCTGAACTGGCGCTATGCCACCAAGAAAATGGACGCACAGGCCCGCGTTGCGGACGCAAAGGTGATGGCGATCCTTGATGCCCTGCGCCTTGCGCCGACATCCTCTGGTCTGCAACCCTTCGAGGTTTTTGTCGTGACGGACCCTGCGATCCGCGCGCAGGTGCAGGACGCGGCCTACGGTCAGGCGCAGATCGTCGAGGGCAGCCACCTCTTGGTCTTTGCCGCATGGGACAATTATACCGCTGACCGGATCGACATGGTCCGCGACGAAACCGGGCAGGCGCGGGGCGGTGTGACCGATCAGGTCCGCGCCTATTACGACGGGCTGAAGGACACCTATGTCGACCGTCCGGCAGAGGTGAATTTTCAGCATGCGGCCCGGCAGGCCTATATCGCGCTTGGCGTGGCGCTGGTGGCGGCGGCCGAACAGAAGGTGGACAGCACCCCGATGGAAGGGTTCGACCCCGCGCGGGTTGATGCGATCCTTGGATTGACGGACAAGGGGTTGAAATCGGTGATCCTGCTGCCGCTGGGCCAGCGGGCCGATACGGGCGACTGGCTGCAAGGGCAGGCCAAGGTGCGCCGCGATCCCGCCTTGCTGTTCACGCATCTGGACTGATCCGCGCCGCAGGGCTTGCGATGCGCGGCGGCACAATGTATGAAGTGCAGGCCGAAGCATCGAGACAGGTGCGGGCATGAGACTCGAGCAGGGTCGGTATCATACCGGCCCTGTTGTTTTATGTTCGCCTCGGACAATTGGCCAAACCGCAACGCAAAGACCGGCGGAGACAACCGCACGGCCCGTATAAAACAAAAGATTAGGAAATCAGCGCCACATGGCAAGCAACACAAGCATGGAAGAATTCGAAGCCCTTCTGAACGAAAGCTTCGAAATCGATACGCCCGCAGAGGGCTCGGTCGTCAAGGGCAAGGTCATCGCGATCGAAGCCGGTCAGGCCATCATCGACGTCGGCTACAAGATGGAAGGCCGCATCGATCTGAAAGAATTTGCAGAACCCGGCGAAGAGCCCAACATCAAGGTTGGCGACGAAGTCGAAGTGTTCTTGCGTCAGGTGGAAAACGCCCGTGGCGAAGCCGTCATTTCCCGTGAAATGGCCCGCCGCGAAGAAGCGTGGGACCGTCTGGAAAAAGCCTATGCCGACGAAGAGCGTGTCGATGGCGCGATCTTTGGTCGTGTGAAGGGTGGATTCACCGTCGACCTCGGCGGCGCTGTTGCCTTCCTGCCCGGCTCTCAGGTTGACGTCCGCCCCGTGCGCGATGCCGGCCCGCTGATGGGTCTGAAGCAGCCGTTCCAGATCCTGAAGATGGACCGCCGCCGGGGCAACATCGTCGTGTCGCGCCGTGCGATCCTTGAAGAATCCCGTGCCGAACAGCGTGCTGAAGTTATAGGTAACCTGACCGAAGGTCAGGAAGTCGACGGCGTGGTCAAGAACATCACCGAATACGGTGCGTTCGT
>JBBREW010000107.1:0-8039 GCA_038225335.1 Rhodobacterales bacterium | reverse complement strand
CAGCCGCCACAGTCCTGTCTGGCGGGCGGTCTGACCCGCAGGGGCCACCAGCCGCGCGAGCATGGCACCTGCGACCCAGAACAACGATTCGCGCAGCGCCATCAAGGTGACGGCGACCGGTGCGGCCCAGCCCCAGGTCGCTGCATCGATCAAGAAGGGTTCGACCAGCCACCGCAGGGTAAAGCCGAAATAACCCAGTCCGATGAACAGACTGATCCAGATCGTCGCCCGCATGTGCGGCGCGCTGACCAGTGCTGCCAGCACCACGGCATATGCAGGCACCGCGACATACCACAGATCAAAAGGCGCCATGCCCAAGGCCACGACGACACCCAGCAGCGCAAGCAGCGCCACCCTTGGCCAGCGTGACAGCTGCCAGAACCGATCCGTCCCAAAGGTCATGGCGATGGATTACCCTTGTCTGACCGGGACGGCCACGGCTGTCATGCGCCGGGCATCCGCACGCGCAGACGCTTGATCCGGCGGGGATCGGCGTCCAGCACCTCGAACTCCGGGCCGTCCGGGTGACGGATCACCTCTCCGCGCACCGGGACATGACCGGACAGCATCATGACCAGACCGCCCAGCGAATCGATTTCCTCTTCGTCGATGTCGTCGTGCAGTGTCAGGTTCATGCCGATCTCGGCCTCGAAATCCTCCAGCGCGGTTCTGGCCTGTGCCAGATAAACGCCGGGGCTTTCCAGACTGAAGGACTTCACCTCGTCCACGTCGTGTTCGTCTTCGATCGCGCCGACCACCTGTTCGATCAAATCCTCGATTGTTACAAGCCCGTCCGTGCCGCCGTATTCGTCGATCACCAGCGCCATATGCGTCCGGTCGGCCTGCATCTTGGTCAGCAGGATACCCAGCGGCATCGACGGCGGGACATACAGCAACGGCCGCAACAGCGCCCGCAGGTCAAAGGCGACAGCATCGCCGTTGAACCCGTATTTCAGGGCAAAATCCTTGAGGTTCAGAAACCCGAGCGGCGTATCCATCGTGCCGTCATAGACCGGCAACCGGGTCAATCCGCTCTCGCGAAACACCTCGACAAGGTCATCCCTGCCGGATGTGACGGGTGCGGCCGTGATGTCGCTTCGGGGGATGGACACATCCTCGACCCGCAAGCGGCGCAGGTTCAGCATACCCGGCGTCGTGATGCCCAATGTCGATGCGGCAAGGGCTGGGTCATCGTCTGTCCCGTCTTCGCCGTTGGGTGTCAGTGCGTCGATCAGCCGGCTGAAAAATCCGCCGCGTTGCTCGTCTTCTGTCTGATCCGGCTGCGCGCCATGCGCCGCGTTCAAAGAACCGTCTTCGGTGTCGCCCATCTTCTCCTGCCTATCTGTGCCTTGCGGCGTCATAACCCATATGGGTCGCGCAGACCCATAGTGCCTAGTATCCGCGTTTCCAACCCTTCCATAAGAGCCGCATCCGCGTCTTCTTCGTGATCATAGCCCAGCAGATGCAATGTTGCATGGACAATCAGATGCGTGACGTGTTCGGTCAAGGGCTTGTCCGCGGCCGCCGCTTCTGCGGCGCAGGTACCATAGGCGATGGCGATATCGCCCAGTTCCGCATCATCCATGTCGGGATCACCGGCATCGGGCGGTTCGGGTGTGTCACCCGGCACGGCGGCGCCCCGTTCGGCAGACGGCCACGACAGCACGTTGGTCGGGACGGCTTTCCCCCGGAATTCGGCATTCAGGCCCGCGATCCGGTCATCGTCGCACCCCAGCAGGCTGATGTCCCAGCCAGCCGGGTCCAGACCCACCGCCGCCAGTGTCGCATCCGACGCAGCCTGCGCCAGTGTTTCAAGGTCAAGGTCGGCCCAGCGCGGGTCGTCCGCCTGACAGTCGATGGTCATCCGCTGCGTTCCGCATCCGCCTCGTAGGCTTCGATGATGCGGGCCACCAAGGGGTGACGGACCACATCCTTTGATGTGAAATAGCTGAAGCTGATCCGGGGAATGTCCTTCAGCAGACGCTCTGCTTCCCACAGGCCGGAATTGACGCCGCGCGGCAGGTCGATCTGCGTCCGGTCACCCGTGATCGCCATGCGCGATCCTTCGCCCAGACGGGTCAGGAACATCTTCATCTGCATCGTCGTGGCGTTCTGCGCCTCGTCCAGCACAACGGCGGCCCCTGCCAGCGTGCGCCCGCGCATAAAGGCGAGCGGCGCAATCTCGATCCGCTTTTCCTCGATCAGCTTGGCGACCTGTTTGGCCGGAAAGAAATCGTTCAGCGCATCATAAAGCGGCTGCATATAGGGGTCGATCTTGTCCTTCATGTCACCAGGCAGATACCCCAGCTTTTCCCCCGCCTCGACGGCCGGGCGTGACAGGATGATCCGGTCGACATTGCCGCTGATGAAATGGTTCACCGCGACGGCCACCGCCAGATAGGTCTTGCCGGTGCCCGCAGGCCCGATGCCGAAACACAGCTCGTTTTCGAACAGGGCGCGGACATAGGACTTTTGCGCCTCGGTGCGGGGTTCGACCAGCTTCTTGCGGGTCTTGATTTCCACCCGGTCCGCAAGCGCACCCTTGAACAGCTCTTTCTGGTCGCCCAGCGTCAGGCTTTCATCCGGGTGCATCCGCAGTTCCCGGTCGATATCGCCGGGTTCCAGCGATTTGCCCGCCTCCAGCCGTTGATACAGCGATTTGAGGATATCCAGCGCATCGCGGCGCGGCGTTTCTTCGCCGATCACTTCCAGCCGGTTCCCCCGGCGCAGGATCTGCACGCCCAACGCGCTTTCGATGGCGGTCAGGTTGCGATCATACTGACCGCACAGGTCGATCAGCAAAAAGTTATCGGGAAATTCCAGAACAGATTCCGAAACGGCATCAGCGGTGGGGGTCAGAGCGCCAGAGGGCAAGCGTATCTCCTGAACAGGGGGCCGGTAGAGCACTGGCCCTGTTGTGATGGTTGCAAGGCTGAACGTCCGCCGCAAGCACAAGGTGCCATTGCCGACGAAAAAAGGCCGCAGCATCTGCCACGGCCTTTCATTTGCTTACCCACAGGTCGGTTTACAAGATGTCTGCAATCGGGCTGCCGCTTTTGAACGGGCCAACGGCGGTGTTGGGCGGGGCGACGCCGGAACACACGGGGCGGCCATCGGGTGTCAGACGTTCCGACAGATAGCCTTCGACACCGTCGTCGATGATCCAGTGATCGCACCCGTTCGGCGCAACCCAGACACCCGCGACCAGCGTCGACAGGTGGTGCGCGTTGATGCCGCGGTCCACGGATTTGTCAGGGTTGTTGGAACAGGCGGCAAGCGCCACACCAACAGCCAGAAGCCCGGTCAATTTCACGAATTTCATCTCGGTGCTCCCTTTCAGCGGATACAGTAGATTTCGACGCGACGATTCTGCTGCATCCCGTCGGCGCTGTTGTTCGACGCGCGCGGCTGGCGTTCACCGAAACCTTTCACATCCACGACCCGCTTGCCGATGCCTTGCGCGACGTTCGCCACGGCATTGGCGCGGTTCGCTGACAGGCGCATGTTGTATTCTTCGGTCGCGCGGCTGTCCGTGTGCCCGTAGATCAGGAACCCAAAGGCATTTGCGGTCGCAAAGAAATTCTGCAGCGTCGCACGCCCTGCGGCGCTGATTTCAAAACGGTCCGTGGCGAACAACTGGTCCGCAGGCACGACGCCGCAGATTTCAGATCGGCGGCAGTTCACGCTGCCGTCACGGTTGCGGTGCGGCGACATGAAGCCTTCGGCACCGTCGTCCATCACCCAGTGTTCGCAGCCATCGGGATCAATCCAGATCGTCGGAACGTAGCGTTCGGAGTTGACGTATTGCTGCGCCGAAGCAGACCCTGCGACGCAGGTTAACGCCAGAATGCCCGCAAGCGCGGTTTTTGCAATTTGGGACGGGTTGAGTGCCACGGCATACCTCTTGATTGAACGCGCAAGACACCTTTGCCTTACCACCGCTCGAGAACTTACTTGCTCTATATCAATAACAATATCGCAAGAACTTGAAAGAAAAAAACACAAGATATTGTGGCGTCTTTCGCAACAGTCCCGCAGATATGCCAAAATTGGCCGCAATGGGGCACCAGACTCAACCGGGCGTTGTTCCACCCAACAGCACACCCGCCAGAGAGTTCGGACCGGAGGCTGTGATTCTCACCGGCAGCACCTGCCCCAGCACCTCTGGCGGCGCATCCGCATAGACCGCGTGCAGATAATCCGACTTTCCAATCATCTGGCCTGCGGTCCGGCCGGGCTTTTCGAACAGGACCTTGACGGTGCGCCCGACCATATCCTGCTGCACCGCGTGTTGCTGGGCCGTCAGCAGGGTCTGCAGCCGGGCCAGCCGATCCGCCATCACGTCTTCCGGCAATTGCGGCTTTTCAGCGGCGGGCGTGCCGGGACGGGTTGAATACTTGAACGAATAGGCCTGACCGAATGTCACCGTGCCGATCAGATCAAGGGTGGCGTTGAAATCATCCTCTGTCTCGCCGGGAAAACCGACGATGAAATCCGACGACAGCAGGATATCGGGCCGCGCCGCCCGGATGCGGTCGACAAGGGCCAGATACTGCGCGGCGGTATGTTTGCGGTTCATCGCCTTCAGGATGCGGTCAGACCCCGATTGCACCGGCAGATGCAGATAGGGCATCAGCTTGTCACAATTGCCATGCGCCGCAATCAGGGCATCGTCCATGTCGTTTGGGTGGCTGGTGGTGAACCGGATCCGCTGCAATCCGTCGATGGCCGACAGATCACCGATCAGCCCGGCCAACCCGCCGGCATGGCCGTGATAGGCATTCACGTTCTGCCCCAGAAGCGTGATCTCTGCGACCCCTGCCGCGACCAGATCGCGGGCTTCGCGCATGACGCGGTCGGCGGGTCGGCTGACCTCTGCCCCGCGGGTATAGGGGACCACGCAAAAGGCGCAGAATTTGTCACAGCCTTCCTGCACCGTCAGGAACGCCGAGGGTGCGCGCCGTGCCTTTGGCCGCGCCACAAGGCTGTCAAACTTGTCATCGGGCGGAAATTCGGTGTCAAGCGCGCGGCCACCGGCCTGCACCGCCCGGTCCATCGCAGGCAACCGGTGGTAGCTTTGCGGGCCGACGACCAGATCGACCATCGGGGCACGGCGCATGATTTCTTCGCCTTCGGCCTGCGCCACGCAACCGGCAACCCCGATTTTCAGGTTCGGGTTCGCATCCTTCAGGCTGCGCAGCCGGCCCAGTTCGGAATAGACCTTCTCTGCCGCCTTTTCGCGGATGTGGCAGGTGTTCAGCAGGATCATATCCGCATCATCCGGCCTGTCGGTCGTCACATAGCCTTCGGTCCCCAGGGCTTCTGCCATGCGTTCGGAATCGTAGACATTCATCTGGCAGCCATAGGTCTTGACGAACAGCTTGCGCGGCGCGGACATGATGTGTGCTTTCTGGTCGGGGCGGATGCGGTTCCTCCCTATCGTCTGGGGCGCGGGCTTGCAATGCAAGGCAATCCGGGCGACCTTGGCGGGCAACCCTGCGCCATGGTCCCGTCGATGATTCATCCCAGCCTGCAAGATTTTCTGACGACAGGCCGGGCCGCACTTGCCAAGGGTCCGATCGCACTTGTCCTGCTCGAAGACCCGGTCGAGGTTGACAGCACCCTGCGCCATGCGATCGCGGCGGGATTCGCCCAGGTGGTCGCCGTCGGTGTCGCGGATATCCCGGTTGCCGATGATGTCGCCCCCCTGATCACGCGGGTGCATCACGACATGGCTGGCGATGCAGCCCTTGAAAGCGTCGTGAACGGCGTCATCGACGCGGCACCGGGCCAGTGGATTTATTACGGCTATAACGCGGAATATCTGTTCTTTCCCTTCTGCGAGACCCGCAGCATCGGGGAAATGATCGCCTTTTCAAACGAGGAACGCCGCGACAGCCTGCTGACCTATGTTGTCGATCTTTACGCAGGCGATCTGGCGGCCTGTCCGACAGCGGTCAGCATGGATGATGCCCATCTGGACAAGTCCGGCTATTACGCGCTTGCGCGCAAGGACAAGGCCAATGTCTTTTGTGAGCGCCAGCTGGATTTCTATGGCGGCCTGCGTTGGCGGTTCGAAGAACACGTGCCACCGATGCGGCGCCGGATCGACCGGATCGCCGTGTTCAGGGCAAAGGCGGGCCTGCGGCTGCTGGCGGATCACACCTTCAGCGATCCGGAATACAACACCTATGCCTGTCCGTGGCACAACAGCCTGACAGCCTCTTTGTGTTCGTTCCGCACGGCCAAGGCACTGATGCGCAACCCCGGGTCTGCGCCGCATATCACGACCTTCCGCTGGCACAATTCCGCGCGGTTTCAGTGGCATTCCCAGCAATTGCTGGATCTGGGGCTGATGGAACCGGGGCAGTGGTTCTGACGGTGGCTGTGGGGGGCGGGTCCGGCGTCAGGGCCGCGCCTGCACAAGGGTCAGGGCCGGACCGGGTGCGCCATAGGTGTCGGCCAGAACACGACCAGCCTTTGAATGTGGCCAGTCTTGCGGCTGGCTGACCAGACCTGCAATCACCGGGGCCATGCGGATCAGGTCCAGACATTCGACCAGCGCGTCCGGGGTGCGCACCGGACAGTCCCAGTATCGCCGCTGCCAGATATCCTGCGCCGTGGCGCGCGTCCGGCCCGCTGCGGGCGGCAGGTGACGGGCAAAGGTGCCCTTGATCGACCGCCACCGGGCGGCTGCGTCCGCATCGTCGGGTGGCAGGGTCCAGATCATGTGCATCCGGTCGGGCAGGATGACCGCGTCATCAATCCGGAACGGACGCCGCGCCTGCGACAGCCGCACAGCCAGTCGCAACAGGTTGATATGGCGCGTCAGCAGATCCTGGCCGGGATCGCGGAGCCGGACGGTGTAAAAATTCGTGTGTGTGCCCCCATGGGGCATGGGCGGGATATCGGTCATGCCGACAGCCTGCACGGCAAATGGTTAACGCATCGTAAAGGCGTCAGCGGGTTCTGGAGGTTTTGGAATGACAAAGGTCAGCCCGCATCACCCATGCCATGCGCGCCGGGGGGCCTAGCTGCGCCGCAGGCGGATGACCACGTCCACGGCGACGATTTCCGCCCCGGCCGGGGCCTGTGGCAATCTGCGGATTTCCAGCGCCTCGCGCGGGGCGTCGGTCAGTTCTGCGGTATCTTCCCAATAGAAATGCGGGTGATCGCACATGTCCGTGTCGAAATAGCTTTTCGCGCCGTCCACCGTGATTTCCCGCAACAGGCCCGCATCACAGAACGCCCGCAATGTATTATAGACAGTGGCAAGCGACACCCGCTCGTCCTGGGTCGCGGCGGCGGCAAACAGCCCTTCGGCCGTGGCGTGGCGGTCAGACCCGTCACCGACCAGCAGTGCCGCAAGCGTCATCCGCTGCCGCGTCGGGCGCAATCCGACACGCCCCAGCCATTGGCTGGCTGTTTCGGTCGTCGCGGGGGTCAAGGCTGCAAATTCTGTCATCGCATCTATCATATGGGATGACGGGGGGTTGGATCAACGTCTTTCGTCGCCGCCTCGCAGGGTTGCAGTCGTAATCCGCGCAATGCTAGACCGGGGAAACACCTGCCTGACCGCAGCCCACCAGCCCCGGCGCCCGCAGATGCGGTTGCGCCCTGACCGGATCAAAAGGATCGCCATGGCCGATTTCCCCACCCATTTCGACAAGGACGCCCTGCTGGCCTGCGCCAGAGGAGAGTTGTTCGGCCCCGGCAATGCGCAATTGCCCGCACCGCCCATGTTGATGATGGACCGGATCACCGACATTTCCGGTGACGGCGGCGCCCACGGCAAAGGTCATGTGGTTGCGGAATTCGACATCACCCCCGACCTGTGGTTTTTTGACTGCCATTTTCCCGGCAACCCGATCATGCCCGGCTGCCTTGGCCTTGACGGCTTGTGGCAGTTGACCGGGTTCAACCTTGGCTGGCGCGGCTGGCAGGGGCGCGGCTATGCCCTTGGCGTCGGAGAGGTCAAGTTGACGGGCATGGTCCGGCCAGACCGCAAACGCCTGACCTACAAGATCGACTTTACCAAG
>JBBREW010000106.1:0-8055 GCA_038225335.1 Rhodobacterales bacterium | reverse complement strand
TGGGGATGACCTATCTGCGCCAGTTCAGCAATATCCAGATGAGCGCGGATGCGCTGACGCTGACCCGCTAACCGTTGCCCTGTCACACCCCTGAAAGGATGCCCATGTTGCGATTGATCTGCCTGACTGCGTTTTGTGCGTTGATGGCCTGCGCACCGACCGCCACGCTACCGCCGGATTTCGATCCGACCTTTGCCTATTAGGCGCTCAGCCGTTTTCGGCTTTCTTGACCCAGCGCCCGTCGTCCTGCGCCCAGTATTGCGCGGCGACCTGGGCCGCCGTCAGGGTTTTCCACAGGCTGCGCGCGCGTGACAGGGCGTCGCCGTCCTGCCCGTCGAACAGAATGCAGGCCCGCTGGACGGACGCGGCCTCTGCCACTGTGACATCCGCGCCGTCGATCACCATCAGGCAGTCGAACCCCGTCGCCGCCACATCGACGCCCAGCAGGATCGGCTGATCGGCGTCATGATCGCCCCCCGCCATGCCATGCGCGCGAAAGCTGTCAGGGGAGCCCTGCCACAGCACGGCATCCAATCTGTCCAGCACCGCCTGCTGTCGCCCCCGCACCAGCACACGCCACCCCTGCCCCCGCGCACGGTCCAGCAGGGTCGGCAGGGTGTCTTCGACCGGGCTTTCGGTCAGGTGATAGAAATAGACAGCCCCCATCAGGTTTCAAAGCGGTCCGCAATCAGCCGGTTCAATGCCATCACACCCCAACCGGTCGCCCCTTTGGGCGCAAGGGCCGTCTCGGACTTGATGGATGCCACGCCCGCGATATCCAGATGGCACCACGGCGTGTCTTCGTTGACAAAGCGGCGCAGGAACTGGGCCGCCGTGATCGACCCGGCATAGCGCCCGCCGGTGTTTTTCATATCCGCGATGTGGCTGTCGATCAGCTTGTCATAGGCCTTGGACATGGGCATCCGCCACGCGCCTTCGCCTTCGGCCGCAGCCGCCGTCAGGAAGGCCGATGACAGATCGTCGGAATTGCTGAACACACCGGCATTTTCATGACCAAGGGCCACCAGCATCGCGCCTGTCAGGGTCGCAAGGTTGATGATCCCCGTGGGCTTGAACCGGTCCTGCGCATACCACAGCACATCCGCCAGCACCAAACGCCCTTCGGCGTCGGTGTTGATCACCTCGATCGTGTCGCCTTTCATGGAGGTCAGGACATCGCCCGGTCGATAGGCGGTGCTGGAGGGCATATTTTCCACGATCCCCACCAGACCCACGACATTCGCCTTGGCCTTGCGCAGGGCCAGCGTCCGCATGACACCCGCCACGACGCCGGCGCCGCCCATGTCCATGGTCATGTCTTCCATGCCTGCACCGGGTTTCAGGCTGATGCCGCCGGTGTCGAACACCACACCCTTGCCTACAAGGGCAAAAGGCGCCTCATCCCCACCGCCGTTCCAGTGCATGACCACGACCTTCGAGGCACTGGCTGACCCTTGCCCGACGGCCAGCAACGCGCCCATGCCAAGCGCCTTCAGGTCGGCTTCTTCCAGAATTTCCACATCAAGGCCGATTTCCTGCATCGCGGCCAGCCGGGCTGCGAAATCGTCGGTGGTCAGGATATTGGCCGGGGCGTTGGTCAGGTCGCGGGTGAAAAACACACCCTCTGCAATCGCCATGCCGGTCCGGGCGGCCTTGGCCACCGCCTCTGGATCATCGACCAGCAGTGTTGCGGGACCGGGGCCATCGCCCTTGTCGGATTTATGATCGGTAAAGCTGTAGCCGCGCAGCGCCAGCCCCAGCGCGATATCGGGCACCTGTGCCGTCTTGCCCAGCAGCACGGTCAGCGGATGCTTGCCTTGCGCCTTGGCCAGTTGCGCGCCGATGCGGCGTGCGGTGTCCTGATCGGGCTTTGGCCCGGATTTGACCAGCAGCACCGCATCCGCAGCCAGTCCGGCGGGAAAATCAAGGCGCATCACATCCCCGTCGCGCGCCTTGCTGAACTTTTCGCTGTCTGCCGCACGGGTCAGTGCCTTGCGGGTCAGGGTGTTGATCCGCCGCGCCGCCGCATCCATGCGCCCGTCAGGTCCCACCAGCACGGCCAGCAGACCGGTCGTGTCGGCCAGTGTCTCTGTGGCGATGGTGTCGAAACGGATGTCTGCGATCTGTGTCATGGGGCTGGCCTTTTGTTGTGTCCTGTGGCTTTGCCCTTTGACTAGCGGTCGGACGCCGGAATGACCAGTTTGCAGTTTCGGTCCGCGCCCGCCTCGGCTAGTTTGCCGCAACCTGACAAGGACATTCCCCGGCGTGGCCCGATTTGACCGCTACATGCTGAGCCAGTTGATGGTGACCTTCGGGTTCTTCAGCCTCGTGCTTGTGATGATCTACTGGATCAACGCAGCGGTGCGGCTGTTCGATCAACTGATCGCCGACGGTCAGGCCGCAGCCATCATTTTTCAACTGATCCTGCTGTCGCTGCCCAATGTGATCCGGCTGGCGCTGCCCCTGTCAGCCTTTGCCGCCGCCGTCTATGTGACCAACCGCATGGTTCAGGACAGCGAACTGGTGGTCATGCAGGCCACCGGGTTCAGCCCGTGGCGGATGGCCCGCCCGGTGTTCTATTTCGGCCTGATCGTGGCGGTGCTGATTTCCGTGCTGATGCATATACTGGTGCCCCTGTCGACGACCATCCTGAACCAGAAGCAGGCCGAAATCGCACAGAACATCACCGCCCGGATCTTGACCGAAGGCCAGTTCATCGAACCCGCCGACGGGATTACCGTCTATATCCGCGCCATCACCCCAGAGGGCGAGTTGCAGGACGTGTTCCTGTCCGACATGCGCGATGCGGAAACGACCGTGACCTATACCGCGCGCCGCGCCTATCTGGTGCGGCAGTCCGGCGACACCCAGCTTGTGATGGTCAACGGCATGGCGCAAAGCCTGCGCACCGCCGATCAACGGCTGTTCGTGACGGATTTTGCCGACTTTTCCTATAATATCGGGAATCTGATGCAGATCACCCCCCGCGATACCCGGTCATCGCGCGAGGTGATGACATGGGATCTGCTGCGCCCCACGCCCGCCCTTGCGGCAGAGACGCGGCGCAGCCCCGCGCAACTGGTGACAGAGGCGCACGACCGCATCAGTCAGGCCCTGCTGGGGACCGTCGGCGGTCTGCTGGGATTTGCCGCTTTGATGATCGGCGGCTTCAGCCGCTTTGGTGTCTGGCCGCAGGTGGTTTTTGCCATCGTGCTGATCATCGTCATCAAGGCGCTGGAAACGACGGGGCTGGACATGGCGCGCAGCGATCCGCGCCTGTGGTTTGCGACCTATCTGGCGGTCGCGGCAGGATTTGCCATCGTGACCAGCCTGCTGTTCGTCGCGGCACGGCCCTATCTGTTCCGGCGCAACCCGCAGGCGGGGGGGCTGGCATGATCCTTGACGTCTATTTCGCCCGGCGTTTCGTGATGATCTTTGTCGCGATGTTCGCCATATTCACCACCATCCTGACGTTTCTGGGGTTGGCCGACAATCTGCGCCGCTACGGGTCCGACGCGGGCAGCTTTCGCGACATTCTTGGGCTGGCCTTGCTGGATGCGCCGCAAGGCGTCTATCAGATCCTGCCGCTGATCATGATCATCGCCGCAATCACCCTGTTTCTGGGGTTGGCGCGGTCATCCGAACTGGTGGTTACACGGGCGGCGGGTCGGTCCGGCCTGCGGATGCTGGTGGCACCGCTGGTCATGGCCATCGCCATCGGTGCCCTGGCCGTCGCTGTCCTGAACCCGATCGTGGCGACCACGTCGCGCGCCTTTGATGCAAAGGTGGCAGACCTGCGCGGATCGGGATCGGTCCTGAGCCTTGCCACGTCGGGGTTGTGGTTGCGGCAAGGCGGCCCCGAAGGGCAGACCGTGATCCACGCGGGCCGCACCAATCTGTCCGGCACGACATTGTGGGACGCGACCTTTCTGACCTTTGCCCCCGACGGCGCACCCCGCGCCCGGATCGTGGCGGATATGGCCGTGCTGGGTGACGCGGTCTGGGCGCTGGACGGGGTCAAGATGTGGCCGCTGGACATGGACGGCACGCCAGAGGCCGCCGCCACCCGCACCGACCGCACGACAATCCCGTCAACCCTGACCCCCGACCAGATCCGCAACAATTTCGGCACCCCCAGTTCCATCGCGATCTGGGACCTGCCCGCCTTTATCACCCGGTTGCAGACGGCCGGATTTTCGGCGCAGCGGCACGTGGTGTGGTTCCAGATGGAACTCTCTCAGCCTTTGTTCATGGCGGCGATGATGCTGATCGGCGCGGCCTTTACCATGCGGCCACAACGGGGGGGGCGCGTCGGGCTGAATGTCCTGATCGCCATCCTGACGGCCTTCACCCTTTATTTCATTCGCAACTTTGCGCAGATTCTGGGTGAAAACGGCGATGTGCCGGCGGCCCTTGCCGCCTGGGCACCGCCGCTGGCTGCGATGGGACTGGCAATGGGTCTGTTGTTGCAACGCGAGGATGGCTGATGCGCATGTTACTTGAACGCCTGATGCTGTGTGCCATCGGTCTGGTCTGGCCGATCGCCGCACAGGCGCAGCAGGCAGCGACCCTTGTGGCGGACAGCGTGTTCGTCACCGGACAGGACCGGCTGACCGCGACCGGCAATATCGAAGTGCTGTATGACGGCAGCAGGTTGCAGGCGCAGGGCGTGACCTATGACCGCCCCACCGACCGGCTGCGGATCGACGGCCCGATCCTGATTACAGGCCCGGACGGCGAGATCCTGACCGCCGATCAGGCAGAGCTTGACCCCCAGCTTGAAAACGGCGTGCTTTTGGGGGCGCGGCTGGTGCTGGACCAGCAGTTGCAACTGGCCGCCAATCAGATCGACCGGGCCGATGGCCGCTATAGCCAGCTTTACAAAGCGGCGGTGACCTCGTGTCAGGTGTGTTCCGGACGCGCGCCCCTGTGGGAAATCCGCGCCGAAAAGGTGATCCACGACCAAGAGGCGCGTCAGCTTTATTTCACCAACGCGGCCTTCCGGATCAAGGGCGTGCCGGTCCTGTATTTGCCCTATCTGCGGTTGCCGGACCCCGACAATACCCGCGCCACCGGCCTGCTTGTGCCGCGCATCCGGTCGAACGACAGACTGGGGCTGGGGCTGCAACTGCCCTATTATCTGACCCTGGGACAAAGCCGCGACGTGGTGCTGACGCCCTATCTGTCCGCCAACACCCGCACGCTTGACGCGCGCTACCGGCAGGCGCTGAGCAACGGCGATCTGACGATCAGCGCCGCGGTGTCGGACGACGATCTGGGCACCAACCCGGGTCTGCGGGGCTTTGTGTTTGCGGATGGGCAATTCGATCTGGGGTCGGGGCTGATCCTGCGGTTCGATATCCAGACCGCATCCGACCGCGCCTATCTGAACGATTACGGGATCAGCGATACGGACCGGCTGGCCAGTATCATAGCCCTGACGCGGGTTGACGCGGACCGGTTGTTTTCCGGCAGCCTGTCCTATTACCAGACCCTGCGCGCGTCAGAGGTGAACGCAACCCTGCCGCCGCTGGTGGCGGGTGCGGGTCTGGTGCAGCGGTTCTATCCGCAATGGGGGGGCACGGTGACGATGGCCGCGACAGGCGACACCCTGCTGCGCTATGGTCAGGCGACGGGGGCCACGGGACAGGACGTCGCGCGCACCGGCGCATCGGTCAAATGGGCGCGGGACTGGCTGGCCCCCAGCGGTCTGTTGACCACGGCGACGGCTGCGGTAAAGGCTGATGTCTACCGCATCAACGACAGCACCGAATTCGCAGACCAGCTGTCGCGCGTGGTGCCCGTCGGGCAGATCGCACTGCGCTATCCCATGGTGCGGCAGAACGGGCAGACGCGGCATGTGCTGGAACCGGTGGCGGCCCTGACGTGGTCCGGCCTGATCGGCGATACCCCCCCGAACGAGGACAGCACCCGGCAGGAACTGGATCAGGGCAATCTGCTGGCGCTGACGCAGTTTCCCGGTGACGACGCGACAGACGCGGGCACGCGGCTTGCCTTGGGTCTGACATGGACGCGGCTGGGTTCCGAAGGTGTCACATCGACGCTGGGGTTCGGCCGTATCCTGCGCGATGTGGCTGACCCCGACTTCACCGTCACCTCCGGTCAGACGGCGCAGGCCTCTGACTGGTTGCTGGCCGGGCAGGTCATCCTGCCGCGCGGTCTGACCTTTGACGGGCGTGCCTTGCTTGCCCCCACGGGAGAGACGAATTTGGCATCGGCGCGGGTCTTTTGGTCGCGGCCCGATGTGCAGTTGACGGGCGGTTATATCTGGCAGCGCGCCGATCCAGAGATCGGCCGGCCAGACACGGTGTCCGAATACAGTCTGGAAGGTGCGGTGCAGGTGACACCCGCTTGGAATGTGCAGTTCGACAACCGCTATGACGTGGCAAATGACGCGCCAGCGCGCGCGGGACTGGGCCTTGCATGGCGGAACGAATGTGTGACGGTTTCGCTTTCGGTCTCGCGCCGCTATGCGTCTTCGACTACGGTGCAGCCAACAACGGACTATGGGTTGTCGGTCGCGTTGCAGGGATTTTCTACCCCCGGCGCGCCCCGCGTGACCCCTGCCGACTGCCGGAACTGACGATAGGACGACCCCGATGCGCCTGACCGCCTTTGTGTTGACGACCCTGATGCTCTGCGTGCCGACCTTGCCCGCTGTGGCACAGGGACAGTTTTCGCCCGCCATTACCGTGAACGACAGCGCCATCACGGCCTATGAACTGGACCAGCGGCAACGGTTGCTGGCGTTGTTCCGCACGCCGGGCGACCCGGCCCAGCTGGCGCGCGAACAACTGATCGAAGAACGGCTGAAGCAGGAAGAACTGGATCGCCGCGGCGTGCGCATCACGCCCGAAAATCTGGCCACTGAAGTCGACGCCTTTGCCAGCCGTGCCAATCTGTCACTGGATCAGTTCACACAGGTTCTGGCACAGAACGGCGTGGCCTTGTCCACGCTGGAACATTTCGTGCAGATGGGTGTGACATGGCGCGATTATATCCGCCTGCGGTTCTCTGATCAGGCGCAGGTCAGCGACGCTGATATCGCCCGCGCCCAAGGGCAGGCTGCAGGTGGCGCCGACGCGCTGGAAGTGCTGCTGAGCGAGATCATCATCGCAGCCCCGCCGCCCCGCGCCGCAGAGGCAACGGCCATTGCCGAAAACATCGGCCGGTCCACGTCGCAACCCGCGTTCGAGGCCGCGGCCCGCCAGTTTTCCGCCCTGCCCAGCCGTGCGAACGGCGGGCGTCTGGACTGGCTGCCGCTGACCAATTATCCGCCCGCCCTGCAAGGTCTGATCAGCGGCCTTGCCATCGGCGAGGTGACGGCACCGATCCAGATCCCCAACGGTGTGGCCCTGTTCCAGATGCGCGGCATCCGCGAAGTGCGCCAGCCGCAGGCGCAGGCAAGCGCGATTGATTACGCAACCTATGCCGTGGCCGGTGATGCGGCAGCAGCACAAGGTGTGGCCAACCGCGTCGACACCTGCAACGATCTGTATGGTGTGGCGCGTGGCCAACCGGCAGAAGTGCTGGTGCGCGAAACCGTGCCACCCGCGCAGATCCCGCAAGACATCGCCCTTGAACTGGCAAAGCTGGACCGGGATGAAACATCGGTGGCCCTGACCCGCAACAACGGTGCTGTGCGCCTGCTGGTGATGATGTGCGGGCGCACCTTTGGCGACGCCCCCACTGATCCCGAAGCCCTGCGCGCCCAGTTGCAGGGGCAGCGTCTGGCGGGTTTTGCCGATGCGCTGCTGGCCGATCTGCGCGCGGCGGCGACGATCCGCCCGTGACGACACAGCCCTTTGGTGCGGTGACAACGGCGGCGGTGGAAGCGCCCCTTGTGATCAGCTGCGGTGAACCCGCAGGGATCGGGCCAGAGGTCGCGTCCCGTGCCTGGGCTGCCTTGGGTCACGACATGGCCTTGCTGTGGATCGGAGACCCGCGCCACCTGCCTGAGGGCACGCCCTGGCGGGCTGTGGACAGCGCCCAGCAAGCCTGTGGCCCCTGCCCCGATGCCCTGCCGGTGCTGGT
>JBBREW010000105.1:0-8056 GCA_038225335.1 Rhodobacterales bacterium | reverse complement strand
GCCAAAGTGATGGGCGAATTCGTGGATCACGACATGCGCGATCAGATCGTCCAGATCGACGTCGCCGCGTTCGCGCCATTCCTGCAGGATGGGTTCGCGGAACAGCCAGACCGTGTCGGGCTGCAAGGGCATGTCCATGCTGGATTTTTCCGTCATGGGGATGCCGTCGTAAAGTCCGGTCAGTTCTGCCGGATCGGACATGTCAAGATCGGCCAGCAGCGCTGCATCGGGCCAGTCGACAATCCGCAGCACGACATCACGGGCGGCAGGTCGAAAGGCGTCGGGCAGGCCTGCAACCGTGGCGCGCGCAACCTTTTCGAAAGGGGCAAGGTCTGGGGACATGGGGCACCTGTTGCAGAACCGATCGGGATCAGGGCCAGATGTGTCGGACCGGTCGGCCGGACACAAGACCCCGCAGGCCTTGCCCGGTCACGCTGCCGCCCGGTCGATCCGCGCCGCATAGCCGGGATTTCCGGCCCGTCCCGGCCGCAAGATGGCAATGGTGCGGCGGATGCCATTGGGTGAACGTGATCAGAGTGGTCGCAGAACTGCCTGTGAATATAGCGATCCGGCCCGATGTGGCGCAGACTTCAGCAGGTTTTCACAAGGCCCGTGCGAGGCGATGGTTCAGTCATGCCAACCTCCACGCCGCCTTTGACGTCGCATATTTGTCCGGACATATTAACCCGCATGAACCGAGGGGGCATTATGGACGATCTGAACGTGAATTATGCAGGCGTCTATAACAGGACGGTTGGTTTCGGACACAGGCCCTGCCTTGTTCTGGTGGATTTTGCGCAGGCCTATTTCGACCCGGCCTGTCCGCTGTTTGCCGGGGTCGACGATGCCTTGGGATCGGCCTTGCGGGTGCGGAACGCTGCGCGGATGGCCGGGATTCCCGTTGTCCTGACAAAGATGAGCTATGATCCCAAAGGCCTGACCGGCGGGCGGTTCTTTGAAAAAGCGGCACCCCTGTCCGCGTTTCTGCCCGGCGCATCCACCGGGGAATTCGCGACCGGGCTGGTGCCCCATGACGACGAGATCATCGTCGCCAAACAATATCCAAGCGCGTTCTTTGCAACCTCGCTTGCCTCTACCCTGACCAGTCTGGGGTGCGACAGCGTACTGCTGACCGGGCTGACCACATCCGGTTGCGTGCGGGCCACCTGCGTTGACGCGATGAGCCATGGATTCCGGACGCTCGTGATCGCCGACGCCTGCGGCGACCGTCACGCGGACCCGCATGCCGCGAACCTGTTCGACATGAACGCGAAATACGCGGATGTCGTGTCAGAGGAAGCGGTGACCGATTATCTGGCGACATTGACCGTCTAGGCCGACAGAAGCGGGGCCCGGACGGCCCCGCATCTTGCCTCAGACGATGGCGCAGGCGTCCTCAAAAGCGAGGCGTGGCAGACGGTCGAACAGCTTTGACGGATCGCCATAACCGATGTTGCAAATAAAGTTCGCCTTCCAGCCGCGTTCAGCCAGAAAGGCCGCCTCTACCTTGTCGGCATCGAACCCGGACATCGGCCCCACGTCCAGACCCAGCGTGCGCGCAGCCAGCATCAGATAGCCCCCCATCAGCGTGCCATTGCGAAAGGCCGTGTCGTGGGCGACCTTTTCCGATCCGGTAAACCACGGGCGGGCGTCGGTATGGGGGAACAGTTCCGGCAGTTTGTCATAAAAGGCCGGGTCCCATGCGATGATCGCGCAGACCGGGGCCGACATCGTCTTGTCAAGGTTGCCACCCGACAAGGCGGGGCGCAGCTTCTCCTTTGCCTCTGGGGTGGTGACAAAGACAAACCGACCGGGAGAGCAGTTGGCAGAGGTGGGGCCGAATTTCAGGATGTCCCACAGGGCATGCAGCATCTGGTCCGGCACCGCCCGGTCCTGCCATCCGTTGTGGCTGCGGGCCTTGGTGAAAAGCTGGGCAATGGTGGCGTCTTTTGCGATGGCGTCGGCGTCAAGCATTCATACTTCCTTTATGGATCAGAACAAAGGCTGCGCCGCGCGCAACCCCAGTGTGGTTTCAATCACCCCCGCGATCCGCGCGACGCGACCATCCGCACCACTTGGTCCCATGATCTGCAGGGACAAGGGGCCGTCCGCCGTCATCGCAACAGGCAGGCTGATGGACGGCAGCCCGAGAATCGAGGCCGGGCGGGTAAAGCGGGTCAACCCGGCGATGACCGTGTTCAACTGCGGGTCATTGCCGATATCGACGGCGGCGCCTTGCGGTGGGGTGTCGGCCAGTGTCGGCATCACGATGATGTCGCAGGCATCGGCAAAAAGGGCGGCCATCCGCTGCCGCGCGGCCTGTCTGATCTGGCCTGCCCGCAGATAGGCCTGCGCCGGGATCGCCGCCGCCTGCACCAGCCGCGCCCGCACCTGCGGACCATAGGTGTCGGCATGCTGGAACAGGCGGTCCGCATGGACCGTCGCTGCCTCGCTGATGGCAATCACGTTCGCGGGTTCTGTCAGGTCGTCGAAAAACGCCAGTGGCGTGTCGATCAGAGTGTGACCCGCGCGTTCCAGCAGCTGCCCCACATCGGCCATCGCCGCCTGCATCCGGGTGGATGCGGCCTGCTGCATCGGTCCGGACAACAGACCGATCCGCAGCCGGGTGTCGGCATCGGTGATGCGGCGTCCGGCGATGATGGACAGGATCAGCGTCGCACAGTCCACGGATGCGGCCAGCGGTCCCACGCAATCCTGCGTCCACGACAGGGGCATCGCGCCGTCGACCGGGACCAGACCCTGTGTCGGCTTGAACCCCACGATACCATTGCAGGCGGCGGGAATCCGGATCGACCCGCCGGTATCGGACCCAAGGGCTGCGGGCACGATACCCGCGCCCACCGCGACGCCGGACCCTGACGACGATCCCCCGGTGATCGCCCCCGGCACCAGCGGGTTGTCCGGCATGCCGTGGTGGGCGTTGTGGCCGGACGGGCCCATGGCAAATTCGCTCATCCGGAGGCGACCGATATCGACCTGCCCAGCGGCGTCCAGACGCGACAGGACGGTGGCGAGGCCTGTTGCCATGGCGGCGGCACCGGGGTGCGCCCCCATGCCGACCCGTTCGCCGGGGCGGTCGAACATGTCCTTGTGCGCCAGAGGAATGCCTGCAAGCAGGCCCGCACCGCCGGGCAACACGCGCACCGCGGCAAAGGCGCTGCTGCCGCCCGCCCGGTCTGTTGCCGTTGTGATCAGATCAGCCGCAGTGACGCGGCCTGCATCCAAGGAGGCGCGCCACCGGGCGAGCGTCGGCAAGGCGGGCAACATCATGCGGTGTCCGTGGGAAAGGGCTGCTGGCGCTGCAACCCGTCGGTGTCGGGCAACAGCGGATTGAACCGGATCGCGGCCAGCCGGGCGGTCTGATCCGCATGGATGGCGCGATCCTGCGGGGTGGGTGCGCGGCCCAGCAGGGCCGTCAGAACAGCATCAGACATCATCCGAAACTTTGCGGCTGACGGCCACGCACCAGTTGCGACAGCGACACGGCCACGACCAGCGCGCCGCCATAAAACAGGCTTTGCACAAAGGCATCCGCCCCCAGCATCGTCAGACCCGTGATTCCGGTGATCAGGAAATACACCGACAGCAACGTGCCCAGCGGGTTGAACCGCCCCGGATAAAGCGTCGTCGCCCCCAGAAACGCAGCCGCAAAGGCGGGCAGCAACAGCCCCGCGCCGGAATTGGGGTCCGCCGACCCGGTCATGCCCGCGTAAAGCACGCCTGCGATGGCGGCCAGCGTTGATGACGTCACAAGGGACAGCGCGCGCACCCGGTCCACCTTGACCCCGTTCAGGCGGGCGACTTCGCGGCCGCGGCCGACAAACAACAGCTTACGCCCGGCGATGGTGTATTCCAGCACCCACCACATGATCAGTGCCAGCGCCAGACCATAGTAGAACGCCAGCGGGATTCCGAACAGGCGCTGGATGACCACGACCTCGACCAGATCCATCGAAATGCCAGAGATCGTGCGGCTTTGCGACATCCACAGCGTCAGCCCTTGCAGGAATGTGCCGACCCCCAGCGTGATAATGAGCGAATGGATGCGGAAGAACAGGATGAACAGCGCGTTCACCGCACCGACCAAGGCGCCGACCACGATGGCAAGGGCGATGGACGCCCCGATGGGCAAGCCCAGCTGCACGTTCGTCACGGCAATCAGCATGGCGGAAAAGACCAGCACATTGGCGGCCGACAGATCGAAATCCCCCGCCGTCAGCGGCACGAGGATGGCAAGGCTGAGCACCACCAGAACGGCCTGAGAGCCGAACATCGAACTGAAGGTCCGCCACGTCAGAAAGGTGTCCGGCACCGCGACCGCAAAGATGGCGATCAGCACGGCCCAGGCCCCCAGAAGCGCAAAGCGTTCGATGTCCTTGCGCCAGGGGCGGGCGGCGCGGGGCACGGGCGGGGTTGTGGTTGCTGCGGTCATGCAAAGACCTCCGTCTGATGTGGTGTTGCAGGATCGGGCGTATCGCTGCCCAGACAGGCGCGGGCGATGCGGTCCTTGTTGATGTCCGGACCGGTCAGCGTGGTGACCGGCAGGCCCCGGCGAAACACGACGACCCGGTCGCACAGCTGCGCCAGTTGCTCGTGGTCGGTCGAGGCCACAAGGATGGACATGCCCTGCGCTGCGGCCTGATCGAGGGCCGCGAAAATCTGTTGCCGCGCGCCGTAATCGACGCCTTGGGTCGGTTCGTCCAGACACAGCAGGCGGGGGTTTTCCGCCAGCCATTTGCCCAGCAGGACCTTTTGCTGGTTGCCACCCGACAGATTGCCAAGGTCAGCGTCCGGATTGGCGGGGCGCACGTCATGATCGGCGATCAGCCGCGTGGTCGTGCGCCGCATCGCGGCAGGGCTGAGGCCCGGCCCCCGCCGCAGGCGCGGCAAGGCCAAAAAGGTTGCATTTTCCGTCACCGACAGGGACGCGACACCGCCCTGCCCCATGCGGTCACCGGGCAACAGGGCGATGCCTGCCGCATGGGCCTTGGCGGGTGGCAGGCGGGCAAGATCCAGATCCGCATCGCCGACCCTGATCCGGCCGCTGCCGGGTGCTGCCCCGAACAAAAGATAGGGCACATCGGCAAAGCCTGACCCGATCAGGCCGGTCACGCCAAGGATTTCGCCTGCCTTCAGATCGGCACTGAACCCCTTGCAGCGCCCGCCCGTCAGATCCTTGATCGCAACCGCCTGCGTTGTCAGCGCCGGGCGCTGGGCGCGCACATATGCTGAAATCGCACGGCCCACGATGGTATCGAGTATCTGCTGGCGGCTGGTGTCCTTTGTTTTCATCATGGCCGCCAGCCGCCCGTCCCGCATGACGGCGACGCGGTCGGTCAGGGCCAGCACCTCGTCGATGTCGTGGGTCACGATGATGACGGATGTGCCGGTCTTGCGGATGTTGCGCAGCACGGTGAACAGCTTGTCCACGTCGGTCAGCGACAGGAACGGCGTGGGTTCGTCCAGCACCAGTATCCCCTCGCCCGCGCGGCCCGCATCGGACCTGCGCAATTCGGCAAAGGCGCGCACGATGGCTACGAAGGCGCGTTCCACCGGGGCCAGTGTGTCGATGATGGCATCGGGTGCGATATCCAGACCGAATTCCGCCATCAATGCCGCGACCTTGCGCCGTTCCGCGCGCCACCTTATGCCGTATGGCCTGCGCGATGTGTCAGAGATCAGCATATTGTCAACGACCGACAGGCTGGGGATCAGCGCCAGATGCTGATGCACAAAGGCGACCCCCATCTGCCGTATCCGGACAGCATCCAGCGGCAGGGGCAAATCTTCGCCCCACAGCCGCACGACAGACCCGGGTTGCGGCGAATTGAACCCCGCCAGAACCTTGATCAGCGTCGACTTGCCGGACCCGTTGGCCCCCAGCAGCCCGAGGATTTCCTTCCTGCGCAACGTCAGACTGACGTCGCGCAGAACGTCGACCGGACCGAACTTCATGCGGATATGCGACATGCGCAGGATATCGGCATCGTGCGGACCCGTGCCGGGGGATGCAAGGGGCTGAACGCTCACGGCCTATTCCAGCATCCACAGGGCGCGGAAACCGTCGATATGGGCATCGCCGTAGCCATCGTCGAAATTCGCGGGCACCCCGGTCGTTTCCACGTTGGACGCATCAAAGATCACCAGTGGCACGCCCAGATCCTCTGGCACCGGCAGACCGCACAACTGCCGCATCTGCGCGTCAACAGCGGCGTAACCGGCCCATCCCAGGCTTTCGCCGATGTCCATTTCGACCGTGCCTTCGCGCACCATGTCCAGCACAAAGGGCGTGCCGTTGAAGCTTGCCATCGGGACATCAGCCCCGGCGATGCGCAAGGCAGGGGTCACGAATTGCGTCATGCTGTCATAGATCGGGATGATATAGTTGATGTCGGGATTGGCCAGCAGCGCAGACTGCACACCCGACTGAATCCGGGTGCCCCATTCCGCCAGCGGGACGTTCAGGTATTGCTGGGCGCAGTCCGGGCAGTATTCGGTCAACTGCGCCTGAATGCTTGCGACAAAGGGCAGCGACGGCAGCACGTCATCCGATCCGATGATCAGGACATTGGGCGCGCCTTTGGTCTGCACATAGGCCCAGGCCGCCAGAACCGTGCCCACCGTGGAAAACGGCACCTTGGCAGAGGCATCGACGAAATCGGCCTGTTCCTGTGTTTCGTCATAAAGGTGCGTTGTCGTGATCATCGCCCCCGCTTCCTTGGCCTGCATCAGTTGCGGACCGATGACCACGGGGTTCAGCCCCCCCGTCAGATCGATCAGGTCATAGCCTTGGGTGATGGCCTGATCGACACCCTGAATATAGGAATCCATGCCGCCCTGCGTTTCCCAGACGGTGTATTCAAATCCCACTTCTGCTGCGGCGCGGCTCATCGCGTCTTCCAGCGCCACGACGAAGGGGACCGTCATCGTGACGGGGATCGAGAATATCTTTTTGTCCGCCATGCAGGCCTTGGCATCAAAGGGTTCGCCCTGCGGCACGAAAGGCGGAATTTCCCGGTATTGCGCAATCAGGGCCTGCGCGTCGGCCATGGCGTCGGCCTGCGCAAGTCCCGGCAGCATCAGCGGCAGCATCCAGACGGTGTGGCTTATCTTCATTCTGATGTTCCCCATGGGTGATGATGTCAAAACTATGTCCGGACATATATCTGCGAATGGAAAGACGAATGTGGGTGTTTTGTCGCGTATTTTCGGTTTTGCAAAAATTTGAGGCGTCATTTCTGACGCCATGCTTAATTTTTATGTCCGGACATATTCCGTTGCGCGGTGCCGTCTGGCCCCCAGCACGCCGCCCAGAAGGCCGGGGATCGAAAAGACCGCAAAGCACAGCGGATAGCTGCCCAGCGCGTAGAAGATCGCGGCAAAGAGCGACGGGCCGACGATGACGCCGATGAAGGTGTAAGACAGGATCGCCCCCGTCGCTGCCCCCACGCGCCCCGGCGGTGCCGTCCGCGCAATCGCAGCAAGAAACACGCCGTTCCAGCCGGACGCACAGGCACCAAGGCAGATCATGACAGCCACAAGGACCGATGCCGGCAGGACGGTCTGGAAATACAGGGTCAGCGACAGGCCCCCCCCGACAAAGCCCAGCAGCGACAGCACGCGAAACGGCCCCAGCCGGTCCGCGACGACACCCCAGCCGACGCGCCCCGATGCGCCCGCCACCTGCAAGGCCGCCCCCAGCAGACCTGCCTGCGGAATGGACCAGCCGATTTCAACCAGTGACACCACCGCAAAGGCGGTGACGGTCAACTGCATCGCGGAAAACAGGCAGCCCAGCGCCGCCAGTGTGCGCAGCGACGGATCGGCGATGACGGTGCGCTGTTCGGCAATCGCGGTGGCCAGAACACCCGGACCGGGACTGTGGATGGGGCGTGGTGTCCGCCCCATCTGGCGCAGGGTAAAGGGCAGCAGCACCAGCGGAATGACCGCAAGGGTCAGCACAGCCGCCTGCCAGCCCGACAGCCACAGCGCCAGAAGCGGCAGACAGGCATTCGCCACAACCGCCCCCAGCGGG
>JBBREW010000104.1:0-8075 GCA_038225335.1 Rhodobacterales bacterium | reverse complement strand
ATGGCGACCTGCCGCGCTGCGGCCTGCACCTCTGCCACGGCGCGGGCGTCCAGCGGGGCCAGCAGGCTGCGTTCGGCCAGATCCAGCAACCCGTCCGCGTCCATCATGTCGCCGGCGCGGTCGGTCAGCTGATCGCGCCCCCAGCGGGTATCGTCGCGCCCCGCGTAAAGGGCCGTCATCAGATCGACCACCTTGCGCGCGCCGGGCAGATCGCCGCTCGCATGGGCTGCGGCCGCCTGTGCCTGCACCCGGTCGATCCGTCGCAGACGACTGAAGGCCTGCACCTCGCGGATACAGATCGCCAGCAGGACACAGCCGAACAGCACCAGAAGTGCGGTGAACGCCATGCCCAGCAGTGGATGCCGCGCAATCAGATCGGTGACAAAGGCCCATGCGGCCAGCGACACGGCAAACCCCACGATGGCCAGCAGCAGCGACCAGAACCATTTTGCAAGTGACGAAGTGCGCCGCGTGGCCAGCACGGCGACGCTTTGCATGGCGGCCCCCTGAGGCATGTCATCCAGCACCATGGGTGCGGTGGCCGGGGTCACGTCGGACGCCTCATCAAGATCAATCAGGACGGGGCGTTTCACAAGCGGTCTCCGATCAGGAATTCGGCGGCCTTGTCCAGCCGGATATGCGGCGGCCCGTCGCCCGGCCGCAGGGTCAGCGGCGCGGGGGCAAAGCGCATGACCTTGTAATCGTCAGCGCCCCAGTCCGCAGCCCCGCTGCGCGCCGGACCCAGCAGGCGCTGCGGATCATCCGGCAAGGCCCCGGGATAAAAGGCCGCCTGCTTGCCCGTTTCCAGCAGACGCCCCCGGACCACATCCAGCGGTCCGTCCCGGTGGTCCACGGTTTCTTCGACCGTGGTGCGCAAGGCGGCGATAGACATGGCGGCGGTCACGGCCCCGCTGAAATCGGCGCGGTCGCGCGCCTCGCGCAGCAGGGCCTGTGTGATGGCGGTCAACTGACCATGCTGGGTGTGGTGCAGATGGTCGGCCTTGGTCGCGGCGAACAGGATGCGTTCGACCCGTCGCCCCTGAAAGATGCGGCTGAGGAACCCGTTGCGACCCGGGTTGAAGGCCTGCAGGATGTCCGACATCGCCCGGCGCAGATCGTCGACCGCGCGCGGCCCGTTGTGGATCGCGCCCAGCACATCGACCAGAACCACCTGCCGGTCGATGCGGGAAAAGTGGTCGCGAAAGAACGGCTGCACGACGTTGCGCTTGTAACTTTCAAACCGGCGGGCACATTCGCGCCCCAGACTGCCGGGCGGGAAATCCGCCCCCGGCAAGGGCGCAAAGGTCAGCACCGGCGACCCCGCAAGATCACCGGGCAGCAGGAACCGGCCCGGCGTGCAATCGGAATAGCCCGCAGCCCGCGCGGCATTCAGATGCGCCGTATAGGCCTGCGCCAGCGCCTTTGCCGTTGGTTCGTCCAGCGGTGCGGCGGCATCAAGGCCAGCCACCAGCGCCAGATAATCGTCACCCAGAGGCCTGCCCGCCGCCCGGGTCAGGGCCGCCTGCGACCAGTCCGCATAACCTTGATCCAGCAACGACAGGTCCAGCAGCCATTCGCCCGGATAATCGACGATATCCAGATGCACGGTCCGGACCCCCTGCAGGCCCGACATGAACCCGGTCGGCTGCACCTTCAGCGACAGGCGGAGTTCGGAAATCTGACGGGTGCCATCGGGCCAGACCGGATCGGCTGCGGTCAGTTGACCAAGGTAGGTTTCATAATCGAACCGGGGCAGCGTGTCGTCCGGCTGCGGTTGCAGATAGGCGGTGCGGATCGCCCCGCTGGCTGCGGCACGCAACTGCGGCATCCGGCCCCGGTCCATCAGGTTGGCGACAAGGGCTGTGATGAACACCGTCTTACCGGCGCGGCTCAGGCCCGTCACACCCAGCCGGATGACGGGATCGGTAAAGGGGGCGGTGATGGGCCGGGTCACGGCCTCTGTCACCTGCCCGACGCTGCGCAACAGGCCGTCGGTAAAATCAAAAAGACCCACGCTGTGCCCTCCGGTGACGTCATCGCACAGATAGGGGTTGCGGCGGCCCTTGGGTAGGGATTGATTTTGCGGCCCGCCCCGCCTAATCCCGCAGCCATGCCACGCTATGCACTTCAGATCGAATACGACGGCACGCCCTTTTCCGGGTGGCAGCGGCAGTCCGACCAGCCGTCGGTGCAGGCCACCATTGAAACCGCGCTGGCCGCACTGGAACCGGGACCACACCGGATTGCCGCCGCCGGGCGCACCGATGCAGGTGTGCATGCCACAGGACAGGTCGCCCATTGCGATCTGACCCGCGACTGGGACCCCTTCCGTCTGTCAGAGGCATTGAATTACCATCTGAAGCCCGCCCCGGTGGCGATCCTTGCCTGTGCCGCCGTTGCCGACGATTGGCACGCCCGGTTTTCCGCGATCGAACGGCAGTATCTGTTCCGACTGTGCGCGCGGCGGGCGCCCCTGACCCATGACGCGGGCCATGTCTGGCGCGTGAACGCACCGCTGGATGTGGCCGCCATGCAGGCCGGGGCGGATCATTTGCTGGGGCTGCATGATTTCACCACGTTCCGCGCGACCCTGTGTCAGGCCGACAGCCCGCTGCGGACGCTGGATGCCGTGCGGATCGAACAGGTGCCAAGTCATGCGGGGCAAATGCTGCACATCCACGTGCGGGCCCGGTCGTTTTTGCACAATCAGGTCCGCAGCATCGTGGGCACCCTTGAACGCGTCGGTTGCGGCGCATGGCACCCCGACCGGGTCCGCACCGCCCTGCAGGCCCGCGACCGCCGCGCCTGTGGTCCGGTCAGCCCCCCGCACGGCCTTTATCTGGAGAAAGTCCGCTACCCCTGCGACCCATTTGCACCAGACCCCCGAAAAGTTGCGTGAAACCTGTCACGGTTGGGCTACGGATTGAACCGCATCGGTTTGCGTTTGTTTCTGTCCGGGCTACAACCAGAGAAGACAGGGCAAGGGGCAGTTTGTGACAATGAAGCGTGTTGTGTGGGCTGCAAGCCTGATCCTGACCTCGGCCACGGCCACAACCGCTCAGCAGGTCACGCTCGACCTGCCCGCCAGCTTGCCCGCAGAGGTGTCGGACCGGTTGCTGCCCTTGTTGCAGGATGCATCCCTGTCACGCAGTGTCGGCACCGACAGCGACGATGGCGCGGCTGCACCGCAGGATTATGTGGCGGCCGCCCGCGCCGATTACCGGCGTCTTCTAACGGCCCTTTATGCGGCGGGTTATTACAGCGGTGTCATCAGCATCCGCGTGAACGGGACAGAGGCGGACAGTCTGGCCCCCCTTGCCGCACCGGCCCGCATCGACACGGTCGCGATCACCGTCGATCCCGGCCCGTTGTTCACCTTTGGCCGGGCAGAGGTGGCACCCCTTGCCCCCGGCACGGAACTGCCCGACGGATTTGCCCCCGGGGCGGATGCGCTGGCCGATGTGGTGCGTCAGGCGACAGGTGTCGCCCGAACCACGTGGCGCGATCAAGGCTATGCCAAGGTTGCCGTGGCCGATCAAAGCATCGTCGCCCGCCATCCCGACCGGATGCTGGATGCCACCGTGACACTGGCCCCCGGCCCGCAACTGACCTTTGGGCCGCTGATCGTGACCGGCAACGCTTTGGTGCGCACCGATGCCATTTTACGCATTGCGGGGCTGCCGACAGGCGAGATCTACAGCCCGGACGATCTGGCGCAGGCCGTCCGGCGGCTGCGCCAGACCGGGGCCTTTGACAGTGTCGCCCTGACCGAAGCCGATGATATCGGCCCGAACAACACCCTGCCCATCACCGCGACCATCGCCGAACGCCGCCCGCGCCGGGTCGGGGCCGGGGTCGAGTATTCCTCTGTCGAAGGGATTCGTCTGTCCGCCTACTGGATGCACCGCAACTTTTTCGGCGGCGCTGAAAACCTGCGGGTCGATGCGGCCGTGGGCGGGTTGGGTGGCGGCACCGGGGGCGTCGATTACGCCCTGTCCAGTGCCCTGCGTATCCCCGCCATCTATGGCGCGGATACCAACCTGACCGCCACAGCCGAAATCAGCCGCGAGGACGAACCGGCCTATCTGCTGGACAAGGCCAGCACTGAAGTCCTGCTGAACCGCCTCATCACCCCCTCGCTGGAGATTGAGGCAGGTCTGGGCCTGCTGACCGCCCGCGAAGTCAGCCCGCTGGGAGAGCGGACCTATACCTTGCTGACAGCGCCTTTTTCCGCGACCTTTGACCGGCGCGACAGCGCGACCGACCCCAAGCGTGGCTATTACCTGAAGGCCAGCGGGACGCCGTTTCTGTCGGTGGCTGGCGGGTCCAGCGGGGCGCGCGGTTATCTGGACGGGCGCGGCTACGTCAGTTTCGGCGCGGACGACCGGTTCACGCTGGCCGCGCGCGGTCAGGTCGGCACCCTGATCGGGGCGGATGCGACGGACGCGCCTGTTGATTACCTGTTTTTCTCCGGCGGCAGCGGCACGGTGCGGGGGCGCAGCTTTCAATCACTCGGGATCGACCAGACCATCGACGGAGACGTCTTTACCACCGGCGGCACATCCTATGCCGGCGCCCAGGTCGAGGCGCGCGTCGGGATTACAGACGCCATCAGCGTTGTCGGGTTCTACGACTATGGCTATGTCGGGGCCACAGCGACGCCCCTGACCGACGGCGGATCGCAGGACGGTGTCGGGATCGGCGTCAGGTATAATACCGGGATCGGTCCGATCCGTCTGGATATCGGCACGCCCGCCACTGGCGCAGACCAGTTTTCATCAGTCGAAGTGTATATCGGGATCGGACAAGCGTTTTGAAACAGAACCTGCTGGCAACCACCTGCCTGTCCCTGACCCTGCTGTCCCTGCCCCCCAGCGCCCACGCACAGGAAGATACCGAAGGCGAAGGCTATCTGACGCGGCTGTTGCAGGACAATCTGTCGGGCGACGACCGGATCGTGGGTATCGTGGGGTTTGACGGCGCGCTGTCGTCCCGCGCCACGGTCACCCGCATTACCGTGGCCGATACCGAAGGTGTCTGGCTGACCCTCGAAGACGTGGTGCTGGACTGGAACCGCAGTGCCCTGTTGCGGGGCCGCATCGACGTGCGCGAACTGACCGCAGCCGTGGTGCGTGTGGACCGTGCGCCGATCAACAACGCCGTCGATCTGCCCACGCCAGAGGCCACGCCCTTTTCCCTGCCGGAACTGCCCGTCGGCATCAATGTCGACACGCTGGACATCGCGCGGATCGAACTGGGCGACAGCTTTCTGGGTGAAGAGATCGCTTTGTCCCTGCAAGGCACGGCAGAGCTGGCCGACGGCGAAGGCGGTGCAATCGTGACCGCCACCCGTCTGGACGGCAAGACCGGTGTCTTCGGGATCGAGGGTCAATATGACAACAGCAGCGGCATCCTTGGCCTGAACCTGCGCGTCGAGGAAGGCGAAGACGGCATCGTGGCGCGCCTGCTGAACCTGCCGGATCGCCCCTCTGTGCTGCTGACCATCGCTGGCGAGGCCCCGATCAGTGAATATGCCGCGAACCTGACGCTGGCCACCGGTGGTCAGGACCGGGTGACCGGCGATTTTGCAATCGATTCGACGACCGGGCAGACCGGGTTTGCCCTGAACCTAGGCGGTGATCTGACACCGCTGCTGGCCCCTGATTATCAGGATTTCTTTGGTCCCGATGTGGCGCTTGTGGCGGCGGGTAACCTGCGCGCCGACGGCGGGTTTGCCCTGACAACGCTGGATTTGACCGCGCAAAGCGTCACCTTGGGCGGTCAGGTGATCGTGGGGCCGAACGGCTGGCCGGACATCATCGACATCACAGGCACTGTGGCCGATGACAGTGGCGCACCCGTGCTGCTGCCGATCGGGGGACCACGGACCCTTGTGGATAACGTGGCCCTTGCGATCCAGTATGACCAGACGCAAGGCAACGACTGGACCGCCACCTTTGATATTGCCGGTTTTGACCGTCCGGGGCTGGGGATTGACCGCATCACCCTTGACGGGGGCGGCATCATCATCGACGGCAACGGCCCCGCCACGGGAGAGTTGACCGCCGATCTGCGTTACGGTGCAACCGGCGTCGTGCTGGACGACGCGGGGGCAGCACAAGCGTTCGGCGACGCGCTGGACGGGCGCATCGTGCTGAACCGGATCGAAGATCAACCCACCGACCTGACCACCCTGACCTTGCAGGGGGCCGGGATCGACGTGCAGGGTAATGCAGTCATTCAGGGGCCGTCCAACGGCTTTACAACAGACGCCCGGATCAGCCTGCAGGCCGACGCCTTGCAGCGGTTTTCAACCTTGGTCGGGCGGCAGTTGGGGGGATCGGCCACAGCGGATATCACCGCCAACGTGACGCCGCTGGATGGCATGTTCGATATCGTGCTGGACGCCGTGACGCAGGACCTGCGGCTGGATGTGGCCCAGCTTGACCCGGTGCTGACAGGTCAGGGCACGGTCGATCTGCGCGCAGTGCGCGACACCGCAGGCACACGGATCGAAGGTCTGCGCATAACCACGGACGAGGC
Source organism: Rhodobacterales bacterium (assembly GCA_038225335.1). Lineage (GTDB taxonomy): Bacteria > Pseudomonadota > Alphaproteobacteria > Rhodobacterales > Rhodobacteraceae > Loktanella. The sequence goes on along the minus strand of JBBREW010000104.1, from coordinate 1,532 downwards.
TGCTGTGACGGCAGAGGCCGATATCACCAGCACCGTCAGCACCGGCGATTTTGCCGTGCGGGTCCGCGACGTGGGCCTGATCGCCCCCGGTCTGACAGGCCCGGCAGAGGTGACAGGCACCGCCGGTCGCAACGGCGCAGGCATCGTCAGCTTTGCCGTGGATGGCACCGGGCCTGCCACGACATTCGACGCCGACGGCACGGTCAGTCCGACCGACACAGGCCAGATCGTCGCCGCCGTGGTGAATGCGGCTGTGACGGACCTTGCGGCCTATAACACGCTGACCGGGCAGTCCCTGTCCGGACAGGCGGATCTGACCGTGGATGCCATGCTGACCCCCGACAGCGGACGCTATACCGCCGATGTGACGGCCCGGACGCAGGACCTGCAAACCGGGTTCGATCAGGTCGATCCGTTGCTGCTGGGCGCAGGCACCGTGACCGGCACCCTTGGTGTGGTCGGTGACGGCCAATATCTGATCGAGGGGCTGACGGTGCAAACACCACAACTGGCCCTGACCGCCGATGCGTCCGGCGGCCTGACCGGACCCGCATCCATCCAGACCGACCTGCGGATCACCGATATTGGTGTGGTGGCGGACGGTCTGACAGGGCCGCTGGCGCTGTCGCTGGCCGCTGACCGCAATGCGGCAGATGAAACGGCCGTCACCCTGACGGCGAACGGTCCCGGCACCGATATATCCGCCGACATCGCCATCGCAGCCCCGGCCGACGCCTACCGCATGACCGGGCGCATTGATGCAGCCGTGGCGGACCTTGCCCCCTATGCAGCCCTTGCGGGGCAGTCGGCGTCCGGGGGGATCGACCTGAGCGTGGACGGCACGCTGTTGCCAGACCTGTCGCTGTTCGATGTGACCCTTGCGGGCACAACGGATGATCTGGCGCTTGGTCTGCCCCAGATCGACACCCTACTGGCGGGCGCGGGGCGGATCAGCGGTGGCATTGCCCGGACCGGGCCGGATGCCTTTGCCCTGACGGCGCTGGATGTGGCCACGCCGCAAGTGACGATTGCAGGCGACGCGGCGGGCGGGCTGACCGGGCCGCTGGTGGCCGACATTCAGGCACAGCTGAACGATGCGGGGGCCTTGGCACAGGGGCTTGGCGGACCGCTTGCGATTGATCTGACCGCCGCGCGCGACGCCGCAGGCACGGCGCAGGTCGATCTGACAGCGAACGGCAGCGGGACGGACATCACCCTTGATGCACAGATCGCCCCGCAAGAGGACAATTACCGCATCACAGGCCGACTTGACGCAGCCGTCGCCGATCTGTCGCAATTCGCCGCGCTGACCGGACAGCCGCTGCGCGGTGGGGTGTCGGTGCAGGCCGAAGGCACCCTGTTGCCGGACCTGAGCAGCGCCGACGCCCGGATCAACGCCACGACCAGCGCGCTGGGGATCGGAAACCCCACCGTGGATCAGCTGTTGCAGGGTCAGGGGCGCATTGCCCTTGATGCGGCAAAATCCGGCGATGACATCACGCTGCGGACCTTTGAAGTGGCCTTTCCGCAAT
>JBBREW010000103.1:0-8081 GCA_038225335.1 Rhodobacterales bacterium | reverse complement strand
CGTCACGGCCAATATCGAGGCCTTCGGTGCGGCGATCCGGGGCGATGCCCCCTACCCCTATTCCGATGCGGAACTGATCCACAACATAGAGGTGCTGGATGCCATCGTCAGGTCGGCAGAGACCGGGCAGGCGGTGCACCTTTGACCGCGTCTATCGACAATTCGGATAGTGACTATCACAACCTATAAGTTGACCCAAGGACACCCCCCTGCCAGCATGGTCTGAGATATCAGGGGGGAGCCGGATGTCAGTCAGATTGATACGACATCATGTGTTTGATGCGCTGCGCGAAGACATCATGTCCTGCGGGTTACAGCCCGGACAGGAAATGCGCGAAAGCGCCCTCGCCGAAAAATACGGTGTATCCAAATCGCCCATCCGCGATGCGCTGCAAAAGCTGGAATGGGAAGGTCTGGTGGAAATTGCCCCACGGCAGGGCCACCGGGTCGCCCCCATTTCCATCGCAGATGCCCAGGATATTCTTGAATTTCGCGAAATCCTTGAACTGGCCGCCGTGCGCAAGATTTGCGCCAATGCCAGCGACGCGGACCTTGCGACATTGGATACATTCCGCACCTGTGACAGCAACAACCTGCGGGAATATGCGATTTACAACCGCGCCTTTCACGTCTGCATCAGCGGGCTTGCAGGCAACCGGCGGCAATCGGCGACGGTGCTGGCGCTGATGGAAAACTATGAACGCCTGTGCATCGTGTCGCTGTCATCGCGCCACAAAGAGGCAGAGGCGATGGCCGCATCCCTGGCCGATCACAACCAGATCATCGACGCCCTGCAGGCGCGCGACAACAAGACCGCTGCGCGCATATCGGTCAGGCACATTCGCAAATCACAGGCGCAGGTCATGCGCGGACTGAAGAACCAACAGATCGTCAGCTAGGGCCGGGGGTCATGCCTGATATGTCAGGCAACCCCGATCAAGCCGGACATCATGAAAGGATGAAGGATCAGATGAGACTGCAACAGGCCATCGCCGACGATATCGTGGTCAGTGGTCGGGGCGTCGGCAAGACCTTTGCCAATGGCACCGTCGTCGCGCTCAAGAACGCGGATTTCGATATCAAACGCGGTTCCTTCGTGTCGCTGGTCGGGCCGTCCGGCTGCGGCAAATCCACCTTGCTGCGGCTGGTATCGGGGTTGATCGCGCCCACATCGGGGCAGATCAGTGTGCATGACACGCCCGTGACAGGTCCGCGCCGCGACATCAGCATGATGTTCCAGAAGGCGACCTTGCTCGAATGGCGCACGGCGCTGGAAAACGTCCTGCTGCCCACGGAAATCAGCGGCACACCGACAAAGGCCGACAAGAAACGCGCCTATGATCTGCTGAAACTGGTGGGCCTTGGCGATTTCGCCTTTTCGTTTCCGGCGCAACTTTCCGGCGGGATGCAACAGCGGGTCGCGCTGGCGCGACTGTTGCAGACCGGTGCGGATATCCTGTTGCTGGATGAACCCTTTGGGGCGCTGGACGAATTCACCCGTGAACGGCTGAACACCGAACTGATGCGGATCGTGGCAGAGATCGGTGCCACCACCATCTTTGTCACCCACAATATCAGCGAGGCGATTTTCCTTGCCGATCAGGTCTTTGTCATGACATCCCGCCCGGGGCAGGTGGCAAAGATCATCGACGTCGATCTGGAACGCCCGCGCCCGCTGTCGATCCAGACATCTCCTGAATTCAACGCGCTGGTCGCTGATGTGCGCGAAACGCTGGGGGCGGTCTGATGGTCGCGGTCCAGCACGCAGGCGATGACCGGACCGCAGACGAAGCTGCGCGCAACCTGCGCAATCGCCGCATCATGACCCACGCCGCGATTTTCGTCACCCTGATCGCCACATGGGAAATCGCATCCCGTCTGGGCTGGCTTGACCCGCTGTTCTATCCGCGCCCCAGCAACATCATGCGATCATTCTGGCTGATCTACGTCCAGAACGGCAATGTCTGGTATCATCTGGGCGTCACGATGAGCCTTGTTTTCATGGGGTTCATCGGAGGGTCCGTGCTGGGGATCGTGCTGGGAAGCCTTGTCGGGCTGAACGCCACGCTGCGCCGGTTCCTGAAACCCTATGTTATCGTGCTCGAAGCGACGCCGCGGATTGCGGTCGCCCCCTTGCTGATTGCCGCCCTTGGGTTCGGGGTGACGTCCAAGATCGCGATCATCGTGCTGGTCTGCTTTTTCGCACCCTTCATCAACACCCTGTCCGGCGTCATGAACGTGAACGCCGAAAAGCTGGAACTGTTCAAGGCAATGGGCGCAAGCAAGTGGCAGATCCTGCGCAAACTGGTGCTGCCCGACGCGATCCCCGTCATCATGGCCGGCGAACGCCTTGCCCTGACGGCCGCCCTGTCCGGCGCGCTGGTGGCCGAATTCATCCAGCGCGATCAGGGCATCGGGTCGCTGATCCTTGTCTATACGCGCAATCTGAACATGGCCTCGGCCTTTGCCTGCATCTTTACCCTGACGATCCTTGGCTTTCTGATCTTTCGGGGCATGGAAATCATCGACCAATACATCGCGTTCTGGAAACACGAAGGCGGCCGTGACCGCGTCAGCGCAAAACGCCGCGCCGCAATGGGACCCCTGACATGACTGATGCACCCATGCCGACAGGCACCCTCATTCTTGACCGCCTGTTGCGGTTCATCCCCCACGCGCTGCTGCTGTTGGTGCTGCTCGGGCTTTGGGAAATGGCCGCGCGCATCGGCTGGATCACATCCATCATGATCCCGCGCCCCAGCGCCATCGGGGCGGCCATCGTGAAACTCTACATCACTGAAGGCACGATTTACCGCCACTTTTTCATCACCCTGACAGAGGCCGTCGTCGGTTTCCTGATCGGGGCCAGCGTGGCCATCGGTCTGGCCGTGGCCTCGTCGATGTCAGAGGTCTTCAAGCGCTATGTCATCCCCTATGCGGTCGTGCTGAACGTCACACCGGGGATCGCCCTGACGCCCGTCATCATCGCCTGGTTCGGCTATGGCATGGGGTCAAAGATCGCACTGGCCGCGATCCTGTGCTTTTTCCCGATCTTCGTGAACACGCTGACCGGCCTTGTGCAGGTGGACGAGGACCGCGAGGAGTTGTTTGCATCCCTTGGCGCCAGCCGGCGTCAGGTCTTTGCCAAGTTGCGGGTGCCTGCCGCCTTGCCGCTGCTGTTCGCGGGGCTGAAGATCGGGTTGACCACCGCCCTGATCGGCGCGGTCGTGGCCGAATTTGCACAGGCAACCGACGGCGTCGGTGTCCTGATGAGCAGATTTTCCTTTCAGCTGAACATGGCGGCGTCGATCGCGACCTTGCTGTCCATGACCGTGATCGGACTGCTGCTGTTTTACACCATGGAATTTCTGGACGACAGAATCGTGTTCTGGCGTCGGGAAAGCCGCCGCGCGGCAGCGTCCCGCGCGCGGGCTCGGACCTGGCTGGGTCAGCTGGGCAAATGACGCATACAAATCGACATTTCAGGGAGGAAACGACGATGACGATGCTAAAATCAATGCTGTTGTGCTCGGGTCTGGCCATCACCGCCATTCCGGTGGCCGGCTTTGCGCAAGACTCGACAATCAACATCATCAACCCGCTGCCACGATCCACCAACTTCTTTCCGTTGGTCGTCGGAGAGGCGCTGGGATATTTCGAGGAAGAAGGGGTCACGGTCAATCTGCTGCCCTCTGACACCTCGATCCCCTATGTGGCCTTTATCCAGAACGGGCAGGCCGATCTGGCCATGCTGGACCCGGTTGAAACGATCAACGCACTGAATGCCGGTGCGCCGATCAACACAGTGTACGAAGTGATGCAGAACGCGCCCGAAGGCATCGGCGTGCTGGACACATCCGAATACGATTCCATCGACGATCTGGTAGGCACGACCGTTGGCCTTGTGTCCGACCGCGACAGGTCGTTCCTGCAGGCGGCGCTGAACACCGTCGGTGCCAGCATCGACGATGTGCAGACGGTCGTTCTGGGTGAAAGCGGCCCGACGCTGGCCGCCGCCGTGCGTGACGGAAACGTATCGGCCATTTCGGGGGCCGCCCCCGACTGGATCGCGCTGAATGCCAACGGCATCCCGGTGCGGCTGATCACGCCGCCCGAACTGCTGGCCAGCCCGGCCAATACCTTTGCCGCCAATGCTGACACGCTGGAAGACAAGCGTGCCGTCATGGAAGGGTTCCTGCGCGCCTGGTCCAAGGGCATGCACGTTGCATCCGTGAACCCCGAAGCCGTGGCACAGATGCTGCGCAAAGGCGTCCCGGAGGAATGGGAAAACGAAGAAGCAGGTCAGCTTTATCTTGATATGTCGATCGGGATGAACGTGTCGACGACCGAACAGGCAGGCGACCTGCAAACCGATGTCTGGACCGCCTTGCAGCCCCGGTTGCTGTCATCCGGCGCAATCGAGGCAGAGGTCGATTCCGCCTCGTTCCTCAATGATACCTACATCGCAGCGGCCAACGATTTCGACCGCGCCGAAGTCGAGGCAGAAGCCGCCACCTGGATGGAAGAGAACCCCTGACCACAGCCTGGGCCGCAGTACCGTTCTGCGGCCCATACCCACCCCATTTCCAGATCAAAATGCCCCTACAGACAGGACAAGACATGACCCATTCCACCATTGACACCCGCGACCGGGGCGATGCCGTCAACCGCTATGGGCCGACATCCGCCCGCCCGGTGCCCGCCACGCCGGGCCGGTTGCCCACCCTGACCGTCGACAGCCACGCCCATGTGGTGATCCCGGCGGCCGCGCAATACATGATGCCCCACGTGGACCCAAAGCGGATCGCGATGGTGAAATACGCCAATGACGCGACCAACGCCGTCAACGCCCAGCAGGACAAGGACCGCGGATCGGTCGCGATGCAGGATATCGAAGACCGGATGCGCGTTCTGGATGCCCAAGGCATCGACATGCAGATCGTCGCCCCGCCGCCGCCGCAATGCTATTATCAATCGCCCATCGAACACGCAGCCCACGCCAGCCGTATGGTCAACGACGGCATGGCCGCATGGGTCGGCCAGAACCCTGACCGCTTTGCCGGGCTTGGCACCGTGCCATTGCAGGACCCCGAAGAAGCCGCGACCGAACTGACCCGCGCCGTGAACGATCTGGGTCTGAAGGGTGTCATGCTGCTGACGAACATGGACGGCGAGGAAATCAGCGCCGACCGGTTCCGCCCGTTCTGGAAAAAGGCAGAAGAGCTTGGCGCCGTCGTCATGATCCACCCGAATGGATTCACCGGGGGCGAGCGGTTCTCTGAATACTACTTTGCCAATGTCATCGGCAACCCGCTCGAAACCACGATGGCGCTGCATTACATCGTGTTCAACGGCCTGCTGCGCGACATGCCGGACCTGAAAATCTTTGCCGTGCATGGCGGTGGCTATCTGCCGTCGTATTCCGGCCGGATCGACCACGCATGGGGCGCGCGGCAGGACAGCCACGCCGATCTGCCGGAACCGCCGACCAGCTATCTGAAAAAGGTCTGGATCGACAGCGTCGTGTTCACCGATCACCAGTTGGAATATCTGGTCAAGATCTATGGTTCTGACAAGGTCATCATGGGCAGCGACTATCCCTTTGACATGGCGGACTATGATCCCGTTGAACATATCGCAAGCTCTGCCCTGTCGGACGCAGACAAGGCGAACGTGGCGGGTCTGACCGCGGCAAGACTGTTCGGCCTGCCCGCGAAAAAGGGCGCCTGACATGACCGTCGCCATCATCGGTCTGGGTATCATGGGGGCCGCCTATGCGGGCAATCTGCTGGCGGCGGGCGTGCCCGTCGCCGGCTGCGACCCCGACGCTGACGCCCGTGCGCGGCTGACGGGTCTGGGCGGCACGGCCCACGATGCGCCCGGCGCCTGGGTGGCGGACTGCGATCTGGTCATCATCTCTGTCGCCTCGCCAAAGGTGCTGGGCATGGTGACCACGCAGCTTGGCGGGTTGCTGAAACCGGGTCAGGTCGTGATGGAAACCGGCACCTTTGCCATGGCGGACAAGCTGACCGCCCGCGACAACCTGCAAGTGGGGGGGGCTGTCCTGCTGGACACCCCCGTCAGCGGCACTGGCGCACAGGCGGTCAAGGGCGATCTGGTCATCATGGCATCTGGCCCGGAAGCGGCGATCATGCAGGTCCGTCCGCTGATGGATCATCTGTGTCATACGGTCATCATGGCCGGTGATTTTGGCGCGGGCAGCAAGCTGAAATACGTGGCCAACCATGCGGTCGCCCTGCACAACTGCGCCGCAGCAGAGGTGCTGCATTATGCCGATGCGCTGGGGCTGGACCGCGAGACGGTCTATCACCTGTTGTCCAAGGGTGCGGGACAGTCCCGGATGCTTGATCTGCGGATGCCGCTGATGATGAACGCATCCTACACCCCGGCGACCGCCCATATGGCGATGTTCGAAAAGGATCTGTCGATCATCGGTGGCGATATCAGCGCGCAGGGTGTATCTGCACCCATGTTCGATGTGGTCAAGGACATGTATGACAAGGCCTGGACCCTGCTGCCGCATGACTATGACACCGCCGCGGTGTTCGAGGTGTATCGCGATCTGGACAAATCCCCCGCCGCCAAGGGCACCGACCCAAAGGCACCGGATCATTCCTGACCGGCCGTTTGCAGGGGGTGTGCGCCCATGATGCGGCTGTCGGCGTCACAGGGGCTGGCGGCCCTCGTGACCCTTGCCGCGCTGGCAACGATCCTTGCCACGCCCGATCTGTCGTGGCGCGTCATGGCGATTTCCGGCGCGGCCATCACCGCCTTTGCCACCCGCAGCCTGCCAGAGGCGGTGACCGCGCTTTGCGTCTTTCTGGGGTTTCTGGCGATCGACGCCGCCCCGCAAGAGGTCATCTTTTCCGGCTTTGCCGCCAGCGGCTTCTGGTTGCTGGTCGGCGGACTGGTGATCGGGTCTGCGATCACCACATCCGGACTGGGCGACCAAATTGCGCGGCTGATCTTTGCCTATACCGGCACATCCTATGGCCGGGCCGTGGTGTTTTTGTCGGTAAGCGGTCTGATCCTCGGGGCCTGTGTGCCGTCGGCGATTCCGCGTGTCATCGTCATGATGCCGATCACCCAGGCGCTGGCACAGCGCATGGCGATGCAGCCCGGGTCGCGCGGCCATACCGGTCTGTTGATGACGGCCGCGATGATGACGCTTGCGCCGACCTATGCCTTTCTGACCGCCAACCTGCCCACAATCGTAGAGGTCGGCATCATCGAGATCCTGTATGGTGTGCAGACGACCTATGGCGCCTATTTCATCCAGAACGCGCCGATCAACGTGCTGCGTTTTGCTGTGCTGCTGGTCTTGTTGTTGGCCTATGGGCGCGGGCTGATGCCGGTGGATCGGGGCAGCACAGAGGCCGGCGCGGCCCTGCCATGGACACCGGGGCAACGGCGGTTGCTGGTGGTTCTGACGGTCGCGGTCGTGATGTGGTCCACGGATACGCTGCACGGGATCGCCCCCGCATGGGTCACGCTGGGCACGGCGCTGGTGTTGCTGGTGCCGCGCGTCGGCGTGTTCGGCCCGCAGGCGATGAAAACCGACATCGACCTGTCCATCGCCTTTCTGATCGCTGCGGTGTTCTGCATCAGCGTGGTCATCACCGATGTGGGTCTGGGTCAGCGGATTGCGCAGGTTGTCGTGCCGGCGCTGCGGCTGTCGGGTGAGTCCGGGTTGTGGAACCTGACCGCCATCACCCTGTTTTCATCGGCCCTGTCGCATCTGACCATCGCGCCTGCGACCCCCATCGTGCTGGCCCCGCTGGCCTCGGCCATGGCGGACGCCACCGGTTGGTCGATCCCGGCCGTGACGATGGCCCACAACATCGGCATTTCAACGACCGTGCTGCCCTATCAGTCGCCGCCCCTGTTGATCGGCATCGCCATCGCGGCCATTCCCATCGGCCCCCTGACCCGGCTGTGTCTGGTCTCTGCCGCCATCAGCAGCCTGATCGGCATCCCGCTGACCTGGGCGTGGTGGGTCGCAATCGGGTTCATCTGACCCCGAAACCCGTCATTGAACACGCATCCGACCTTATGTTGCG
>JBBREW010000102.1:0-8121 GCA_038225335.1 Rhodobacterales bacterium | reverse complement strand
ACGCAGCCTTCTTCGGGCAGGATCGTGCCCGCCCCCATCTGCGCCTTCAGGAAGGCGCGGGCAAAGTTGCGGTCCCAGCCCATGACTTCGCCTGTGGACCGCATTTCCGGGCCAAGGATCGTGTCGACACCGGGGAAACGGGCAAAGGGCAGCACCGCTTCCTTGACGCTGAACCACGGCGTTTTGGGATCGGCAAGGGTAAAGGCGTCGCCCAGCGGCAGCACGTCCATCGGGTTTTCCGAATGGGGATAGGGCGCGCGGTGGGGGAAGTTCGACAAAGGTTCGCCCGCCATCAGGCGTGCGGCAATGGACGCGATGGCGCTGTCTGTCGCTTTGGCAACAAACGGCACGGTGCGGGACGCGCGGGGGTTCACCTCGATCAGATAGACTTCTTCGTCCTTGACCGCGAATTGCACATTCATCAGACCCACGACGTGCAGGGCCAATGCCAGCTTTTCCGTCTGGGCGCGGATTTCGGTGATCATCGCGTCGGACAGGGAATAGGGCGGCAGGGAACAGGCGCTGTCGCCGGAATGAACGCCCGCTTCTTCGATATGCTGCATGATGCCCGCGACATGGGTATGGGTGCCGTCGGACAGGCAGTCCACGTCCACCTCGACCGCGCCGGACAGATAGCTGTCCAGCAACACGGGGCTGTCGCCCGACACCACGACCGCCTCTGTGATATAGCGTTCCAGCTGCGCGCGATCGCGCACGATTTCCATGGCCCGCCCGCCCAGCACATAGGATGGCCGGATCACAAGGGGGAAGCCGATTTGGTCCGCAATCTCGAACGCTTGCGCATCTGTGGATGCGATGCCGTTGACCGGCTGCTTCAGGCCAAGGCGCTGCACCAGTTGCTGGAACCGTTCCCGGTCTTCGGCCAGATCAATGGCATCGGGGGTGGTGCCAAGGATCGGAATGCCCGCCTCTTGCAGCGCATTGGCCAGTTTCAGCGGCGTCTGTCCGCCGAATTGCACGATGACCCCGTGCAGGGTGCCGTTGTCCTGTTCGACCCGCAGGATTTCCATGACGTGTTCAAAGGTCAGCGGTTCGAAATACAGCCGGTCGGACGTGTCATAATCGGTGGACACGGTTTCCGGGTTGCAGTTGATCATGATGGTTTCATAACCCTGATCCGACAGGGCATAGCAGGCGTGGCAGCAGCAATAATCGAACTCGATCCCTTGGCCGATCCGGTTCGGTCCACCGCCAAGGATCACGATCTTGTTGCGGCCCGACGGACGCGCTTCGCATTCCACATCGCCCATGACAGGCGTTTCATAGGTGGAATACATATAGGGAGTCTGCGCCTCGAACTCTGCGCCGCAGGTGTCGATACGCTTGAAGACGGCGACAACGCCCGCATTGATGCGCAGCTTGCGCACGGCGGATTCCTTTTGACCGGTCAGGATCGCCAGACGGGCATCGGTGAAACCCATCATCTTCAACCGGCGCAGGCCGAATTCGGATGTGGGCAGGCCGTCCGCGATGATCACCGCCTCTGCGTCCACGATTTCGCGGATCCGGGCCAGAAACCACGGATCGAACATGGTGACCGCGTGGATGTCGTCGTCGGACAACCCATAGCGCATGGCCTGTGCGATGACGCGGATCCTGTCGGGCGTCTGTTTTGCCAGCGCCTTGGTGACGGCGGCCACATCGGGGGCGCCGGGGATCGCGATGTCATCGAACCCGGTCAGGCCGGTTTCAAGGCTGGCCAGCGCCTTTTGCATGGATTCGTGGATCGTGCGGCCGATGGCCATCGCCTCGCCCACGGATTTCATCGCGGTTGTCAGATGGGGTTCAGAGCCTGCGAATTTTTCAAAGGCAAAGCGCGGGATCTTGGTCACGACATAGTCGATCGTCGGCTCGAAGCTGGCGGGGGTGACGCCGGTGATGTCGTTGTCCAACTCGTCCAGCGTGTAACCCACGGCCAGTTTCGCCGCGATCTTTGCAATCGGGAACCCCGTGGCCTTGGACGCCAGCGCCGACGAGCGGGACACGCGGGGGTTCATTTCGATCACGACCATGCGGCCATCGGCGGGGTTGATGGCCCATTGCACGTTGGATCCGCCGGTTTCGACACCGATTTCGCGCAGCACGGCGATAGAGCCGTTGCGCATGATCTGATATTCCTTGTCGGTCAGGGTCAGCGCCGGGGCGACCGTGATGCTGTCGCCGGTATGCACACCCATGGGATCGACGTTTTCGATGGCGCAGACGATGATGGCGTTGTCGGCACGATCGCGCACGACCTCCATCTCGAATTCTTTCCAGCCCAGCAGCGATTCATCGACCAGAATCTGCGCCACGGGGGATGCCTCCATCCCGGTGCGGCAATAGTGTTCGTATTGTTCGCGGTTGTAGGCGACGCCACCGCCCGTGCCGCCAAGGGTAAAGGCGGGGCGGATGATGGCAGGCAGGCCGACGTATTCGATGGCATCGACCGCCATCGCCACACCTGCCTTGATATCGAATTTGCCGTTCGGCAATTTCGGCGCGGTGATGATGGTTGCCTTGGGGTTTTCGATGCCGAGACGGTCCATTGCCTCGCGGAACAACTTGCGGTCCTCGGCCATCTCGATGGCTTCACGCTTGGCGCCGATCATCTCGACGCCAAATTTTTCCAGCACACCCATATCGGCCAGCGCCAGCGAGGTGTTCAGCCCGGTCTGGCCGCCCATCGTGGGCAGCAGCGCGTCGGGGCGTTCCTTTTCGATGATCTTGGCCACGATTTCGGGTGTGATCGGTTCGATATAGGTGGCGTCCGCCAGACCGGGGTCGGTCATGATCGTCGCAGGGTTGGAGTTCACGAGGATGACCCGGTAGCCTTCTTCGCGCAGGGCCTTGCAGGCCTGTGCGCCGGAATAGTCGAACTCGCAGGCCTGTCCGATCACGATAGGCCCCGCACCGATAATCATGATCGATTTGATATCATCACGTTTTGGCATGGCGGCCCCCAGAAGTTTGCAAATTCTCCGCCTTATAGAAGGGCCGGGCGGGGGTGCAAGGGGCGAGTGGCGCGTTCCGATTTTTCGCCGAAAAATCGGAGCCTCCGGCGGGAGTATTTCGCAAAAAGCGAGGGCGGCGTGGAAACCGGTTGCGTGGGGGGGTGGACTGGTGCGGGCCGCACGGTTTTGGGGTGCGCTTGACTTATCCCAGGCAAAGGGGTGTATCGGGGCGACCCGATTTTACCCAAGGACGACGCCCATGCACGCCTATCGCACCCAGACCTGCGCCGATCTGACCGCCTCTGATGTGGGCAAGACCGTGCGTCTGTCCGGCTGGGTCCACCGGGTGCGCGACCACGGTGGCATCCTGTTCATCGACCTGCGCGATACCTATGGCATCACCCAATTGCTGTGCGACCCGGATTCTGCGGCCTTTGCCGAGGTGGAAAAGGTGCGGTCCGAATGGTGCATCCGCATCGACGGTGAAGTGAAGGCCCGCGATGCGGCGCTGGTGAACTCCAAGCTGCCCACGGGCGAGGTTGAGGTGTTCATCCGTGACATCACGGTGCTGGGGGCTGCCAAGGAGCTGCCCTTGCAGGTCTTTGGCGATCAGGAATACCCCGAGGAAACCCGGCTGAAATACCGCTATCTTGATCTGCGCCGCGAGGCGATGCAGCGCAACATGACGCTGCGGTCGAATGTGGTGCGGTCGATGCGCCAGCGCATGTGGGACAAGGGGTTCCGCGAATTCCAGACGCCGATCATCACCGCGAGCTCTCCGGAGGGGGCGCGCGATTTTCTGGTGCCGTCGCGCCTGCATCCGGGCAAGTTCTATGCCCTGCCGCAGGCACCCCAGCAATTCAAGCAGCTGATCATGGTCAGCGGCTTTGACAAGTATTTCCAGATTGCGCCCTGCTTCCGCGACGAAGACCCCCGCGCCGACCGGTCGCCCACGGATTTCTACCAGCTTGATCTGGAGATGAGCTTTGTCGAGCAGCAGGATGTGTTCGACACCATCCAGCCGGTCATCGGCGGGATATTCGAGGAATTCGGCGGCGGTCGCAAGGTTGACCAGACGTGGGAGCAGATCAGCTATCGCGACGCCGCCCTGTGGTACGGCACCGACAAGCCCGATCTGCGCAACCCGATCCGGATGCAGGTGGTCAGCGACCATTTCGCAGGATCGGGATTTGCCATTTTTGCCAAGCTGCTGGAACAGGACGGCACGCAGATCCGCGCCATTCCCGCCCCCGGCGGCGGGTCGCGCAAGTTCTGCGACCGCATGAATGCCTTTGCGCAACAGCAGGGATTGCCGGGGATGGGATACATCTTTTGGCGGGAAACCGAGGGCGCGATGGAAGCGGCAGGTCCGCTGGCCAAGAACATCGGACCAGAGCGCACCGAGGCGATCCGCCAGCAATTGGGCCTGAACGTCGGCGACGCGGCGTTCTTTCTTGGCGGCAAGCCCGCGGCTTTCGAGGCTGTGGCCGGGCGTGCGCGGACCGTCATCGGCGAGGAACTGAACCTGACCGACAAGGACCGCTTTGCCTTTGCCTGGATCGTGGATTTCCCGATTTATGCGCGCGACGGGGACACGGGCAAGATCGACTTTGAACACAACCCGTTTTCGATGCCGCAGGGCGGGATGGACGCGCTGTCCGGCGATCCGCTGGACGTGCTGGGGTTCCAGTATGATCTGGCCTGCAACGGGTACGAACTGGTCAGCGGCGCCATCCGCAACCACCGGCCGGAAATCATGTTCAAGGCGTTCGAGATCGCAGGCTATGGCCGTGACGAGGTCGAGAAACGCTTTGGCGGGATGGTCAATGCGTTTCAGTATGGTGCCCCACCCCACGGCGGCTGTGCCGCGGGCATCGACCGCATCGTGATGTTGCTGGCGGACGAGGCGAATATCCGCGAAGTCATCATGTTTCCGATGAACCAGCGTGCCGAAGATCTGATGATGGGTGCGCCAAGCGAGCCGTTGAACGACCAGTTGCGCGAATTGCGCCTGCGTGTCCTGCCGCCCGAAAGCTGAGCGCGGGCCCGCAGCGTCCGGCACTTGGGGACGACAAAAAAGGCGCGGTGGTTGGGTCCACCGCGCCTTTTGTCATGTGGTTCAGGCCCGCGTGGATCAGGTGGCGCGGGGCAGCAGGTTCTTTTCATACAGATAGCAGCGCGCGCCGACCGGCACCCGTTGATAAAGGTCGATCGCCTGTTCGTTCACCAGACGCGCACAGCCGTTGGACACGTCGGTCCGGATCGTGGCGGGCTTGTTGGTGCCGTGGATGCGCAGAAATGTGTCACCGACGCCTTCCTGAAACAGATACAAGGCGCGCGCACCCAGGGGATTGTCGGGGCCGCCGGGCATGCCATCGGCGTATTGCGCATAGTTTTCCGGTTCCCGCTCGATCATGTCCTTTGTCGGGGTCCAGCTCGGCCAGTCCTGTTTCGCACCGATGTCGAAAATGCCGGAAATATACAGGGCGTCCCGACCGACGCCGACGTAATACCGCAGCGCCTCTCCGTCGGGGAGGGTCCAGTACAGCGAATAGACGTCCGGCACGACGTGGATTTCGCCTGCGGGCATCGGGTTGTCCAGACGCACCAGCTTTGGCGACATGTCGAACGGCGCATCTGCTGCTGGCGCATCGGCCGCCGGGTCGTCAAGGATGATCTCTTGCGCGCTCAACAGGTTGGGCAGGGCAAACCCACCCATCCCCAACAGAGATGACGACAAAAAACGGCGGCGGTCGAGCATGGTATGGCTCCTTCAGAATCACGTTGTTGCTAAAATGGTAAGAAACCGGGAAATTTGCAAGGTTTGGCCGGGTCACGACTTTGGTGTGGGTTATTACAAGTCTGTCACAGTGAACGCAATTCTGCCACCGGCAGCCTGCCTTGGGCCGATCCCGAAACCGTGATGGGTGGCCGGATCGTGGCGACGGTTGCCGGTGCAAACGGGTCTGGGCGGAAGGCTGGCATTTGTGATACGACCGCGCAGACCCTGCGATGGACATTGACCTGATGCCGTTCGACCCGATGATTGCAGCCACCCGTTTCGGCACCGGTTTGTCGCCTGTGATCGAGCCGCCGTGGGACGTGCCGCAGATGTTGACCATACTGGCGGGCCCGGACGAGACGGCGGACCGGTTGCCGATCAGCGGTTTTGCACAGACCGTGCCCTCGTTGAAAATGTTCTCTGACAGCAACGCCGCCCGGCGCACCGCAGAAACCGCCGCCGCCCGCGCAGAGGCAGACGCCCGCACCGGCGCGATGCGCCGCGATATGAACGCGGTGCATCGGCACAACCTGTCCGCGGTGCTGGCCCGCGGTGTCGTGGCAAAGGATGGCCTGCGCGAACGCCTGACGATGTTCTGGGCCGACCATTTTACCGTCAAAAGCCGTAATTTCGCACAGCGCCATCTGGTGACGCCCTATGTCGAGGATGCGATCAGACCGCATGTCACGGGGCGGTTCGGTGACATGGTCATGGCGGTCGTGACCCATCCGATGATGCTGCTTTACCTTGAACAGACGCGGTCGGTCGGGCCGAACAGCGAAATGGGGCAGCGACTGGGGCGGGGCCTGAACGAAAATCTGGCGCGCGAGCTGCTGGAACTGCATCTGGTCGGGGTGAACGGCGGCTATACCCAGGACGATGTGACAGAGCTGGCAGAGCTGCTGACGGGGTTGAACTGGCAACCCCGGCACGACGCCGCTGTCTATGATCCCAAACGGGCCGAACCGGGGGCAGAGGTGGTGATGGGCCGCCGGTACAGCGCCGATGCGGATATGTCGTCGATCGCGGCCGCCCTGAACGACATCGCATCACGGCCCCGCGCGGCCCGGCATGTGGCGCAGAAGCTGGCGGTGCATTTCGTGTCCGACACCCCTGACCCCGATCATGTGACGGCGATGGCCCGCGCCTTTGTTGACAGCGGCGGTGATCTGATGGCGGTGGTGGGGGCCATGCTGAACCACCCGGCGGCCTGGGTCACGCAGCGTCAGAAGGTCCGTCGCCCCGATCTGTTCATGACCGCGGCCTTGCGTGCGCTTGGCACCCGGGCTGACCGGATCATGGCACTGGAGATGCGGGACATGACGCGCCATGTCACCTCTCCGCTGGCATTGATGGGCCAACCCGCAGAATCCCCCGGCGGCCCTGATGGCTGGTCCGAAAGCGCCGCTGCGTGGATCACACCGCAAGGACTGGCGGCCCGGATCAGCTGGGCCCTGCAAAGCCCGGCTGTCTTTGTCGACACGCTGCCCGACCCGCGAGATTTCGTCCGCACGGCCATCGGTCCGGCCGCCCCGGCAGAGGTGATCTTTGCCGCCACCTCCGCCGAAAGCCTGTCCGACGGCATCGGGATCGTGCTGACATCGCCCGCGTTTCAAAGGATTTGATGATGGATCGGCGCAAGTTTCTGATTGGCGGGACGGTGTTGGGGTGTTCACTGGCCGCCAGTCCCTTTGTGACACCCGTCGCGCTGGCGGCGGGACCATGGGACAACCGGCTGGTTGTGATCGTGCTGCGCGGGGCGATGGACGGTCTGGATGCGCTGCGGCCGCTGGGCGATCCCGATTACGCGGCGCTGCGCCCCACCCTGAACGACGGCACGGCCACGCCGCTTTCGGATTTCTGGGCGCTGCATCCCGGCCTGTCGCGGCTGATGCCGCTGTGGCAGGCAGGGCAACTGGGTGCGGTGCATGCGGTATCGACGCCCTACCGGGGCGGGCGCAGTCATTTCGACGGGCAGGACATCCTGGAGGCTGGCAGCCTGCGGCTTGATTCCACCAGTGGCGGGTGGCTGAACCGGATGCTGGCCGCCGTGCCGGGCATGACGGCGGAAACCGCCTATGCCATCGGGCAGGAAAACATGGCGATCCTTGCTGGACCCGCCCCCCACCTGCGCTGGTCGCCAGAGGCACGGTTCGAAATCTCTGTGCAGGCGCGGCGGTTGCTGGAGATGACATTGCACGACGATGTGCTGTTCCGGGACGCAGCCCTGCAAGCTGTCGCCATCGCGGATGGTCTGGCTATCGCAGAGGCGACCGCCGACCAGATGCTGGACGATGACGAGGCACCGGGCATGGCGCCGATGATGGCCCCCACCGCCGGACCGGACGTGGCGCTGGCCCGTTTTGCGGCGTCACGTCTGCGCGA
>JBBREW010000101.1:0-8226 GCA_038225335.1 Rhodobacterales bacterium | reverse complement strand
GACGGGCGGCATGTCACCTATACCGTGCAGATGGCGGGAATGCGCGATCTGCTGGCGTTTCTGATGCAGGACTGTTGCGGTGGCAGGCCGGAAATGTGCCAGCCGGTCCTGTCGACACTGACCTGCGGCACCGGGTCCGCTGCAACCCTTGAACCCGTATCGGACGCCTTATGACCACGCAAACCGCCGCCGCCGCCGCCGGGCTAGGACCGTTTGAACGCTGGCTGTCGGTCTGGGTGGCGCTGGCCATCGGGGCGGGGCTGTTGCTGGGCAACCTTTTTCCCGGTCTTTTTGCGACGCTGGCCGGGTGGGAGGTCGCATCCGTCAACCTGCCCGTTGCCGTGCTGATCTGGGCGATGGTTTATCCGATGATGGTCGGCGTCGATTTCGGGGCGCTGCGCAAGGTCGGGGAAAAGCCCAAAGGTCTGGTTGTGACTCTGGTGGTCAACTGGCTGGTCAAGCCGTTCACCATGGCGGCCCTTGGCGTGTTGTTTTTCAATTATGTGTTTGCTGGGCTGATCCCGCCGGACGATGCGCAGGCCTATCTGGCCGGTGTCATCCTGCTGGGGGCGGCGCCCTGCACCGCCATGGTCTTTGTCTGGTCGAACCTGACCCGCGGCGATGCCACCTATACGCTGGTGCAGGTCAGCGTGAATGACGTCATCATGATTTTCGCCTTTGCGCCCATCGTGGCCTTTTTGCTGGGGGTCACCGATATCGTGGTGCCGTGGGACACGCTGATGCTGTCGGTCGGCCTTTACGTACTGTTGCCACTGCTGGCAGGCCTCGTGACCCGGCAGCGCCTTGTGGCGCGGGGCGGGCAGGGAGCGGTCGATGCGTTCAAGGCCCGCGTGCAACCCTTTTCCATCCTGGGTCTGCTGATCACAGTCGTCCTTTTGTTCGGGTTTCAGGGAGAGGTCATTCTGTCCCGCCCGCTGGTCATCGTGCTGATCGCCGTGCCGCTGCTGATCCAGTCCTATGGCATCTTCTTTCTGGCTTACGGCGCTGCGCGGGCGTGGCGCATCCCCTTCAACGTGGCGGCCCCCTGCGCGTTGATCGGCACGTCGAACTTTTTCGAACTGTCGGTGGCTGTGGCGATCAGCCTGTTCGGGCTGGGGTCCGGTGCGGCGCTGGCCACCGTTGTGGGTGTGCTGGTCGAAGTGCCGGTCATGCTGTCGCTGGTCGCCTTTGCCAACCGCACACAGCATTGGTTTCCAAAGGAAGGGTCCGCATGACCGTCGTCATTCACCACAATCCCGACTGCGGCACGTCGCGCAATGTGCTGGCGATCATCACCGCCAGCGGTGCCACGCCGGTCGTGATCCCCTATCTGGACACAGGCTGGACCACCGCGCAGTTGCTGGGTTTGTTCGCGGCAGCGGGCCTGACGCCGCGTGACGCCCTGCGCACCACGAAATCCCCTGCCGCGGATCTGGGGTTGCTGGACCCGGCGGTTGATGATGCAAAGCTGCTGTCGGCGATGGTGGATCATCCGGTGCTGGTCAATCGCCCCATCGTCTGCACGCCAAAGGGTGTCCGCCTGTGCCGCCCCAGCGAAACCGTGCTGGACCTGCTGGACACCCTGCCGCCCGGCCCGATGACCAAAGAGGATGGCAGCCCGCTGATCGACAAGGACGGGCAGCGCGTTGGCTGACCCGCATTTGCACCCCATCGACGCAAACCGCCTGCACCCGCCGGTCAGGGCCACACATCCGCCGCGCATCCTGTTGCTGTATGGCTCATTGCGGGACCGGTCCTTCAGCCGTCTGATGACCGAAGAGGCCGCCCGCATCCTGACCGGTTTCGGGGCCGAAACCCGCACGTTTTCCCCCGCCGGTCTGCCTTTGCCCGACGATGCGGGGCCGGATCATCCACAGGTGCAGGCCCTGCGTGATCTGGTCACATGGTCCGAAGGCATGGTGTGGTGTTCGCCCGAACGGCACGGGGCCATGACGGGTATCATCAAAACCCAGATCGACTGGATACCCCTGTCGCTGGGCGGTGTGCGCCCGACGCAGGGCAAGACGCTGGCCGTGATGCAGGTCAGCGGCGGGTCGCAAAGTTTCAACACGGTCAACCAGCTGCGCATACTGGGGCGGTGGATGCGGCTGCTGACGATCCCCAATCAGGCGTCGACCCCCAAGGCGTTTCAGCAATTCGACGCGGACGGGATGATGCTGCCCTCGCCGTTTCGCGACCGGGTGGTCGATGTGATGGAAGAGCTGATGAAATTCACCCTGCTGACCCGCGACAGCACCGCCTATCTGCTGGACCGCTACAGCGAGCGCAAGGAATCAGCGGCCGCTTTGTCGGCGCGGGTCAATCAGTCCGGGGTCTGACGCGCCCGCCACCGGGCTGCACCGCAGTCAGGTGTCAAAGACGATGACATTGCGTTTGGCCGACCCGGTGCGGGTGTCGGCGATGGCGTCGTTGATCTGGTCAAGGCGCCATGTCCGGCTGATCAGCGTGTCCAGTTGCAACCGGTCCTGCTGGTACAGATCGACCATCCAGGGAATGTCGCGGGCGATGATCGAATCGCCCATGTTGGACCCGATCAGGGTCTGTCCGCTGGCGGCGACCTTGACCGGTTCATAGGACGATGTGGCCCCGGAATGGGGCATTCCGACCATGACCAAGCGCCCGCCCGCCGTCAGGTATTGTGCGGCGCTGTCATAGGCGGGGATCGCACCCACGGTGACGATGACCACATCGGCACCTTTGCCCAAGGCTTTTTTCGCGGCGCGCCACGGCTTGTCGGTGGTGGCCAGCACCCCGTCGGTCGCACCGAAACTGCGGGCGATGTCCAGTTTGTCCTGTGTCATGTCCACCGCGACGATCCGGCGTGCGCCCGCAATCCGCGCCCCTTGGATTGCGTTCAGGCCGACACCGCCCGCGCCGATCACGACAACGTCCTGACCCGCGCGCAGCCCTGCCGAATTGACGACAGCCCCGATGCCGGTGATGACACCGCAGGCCAGCAGGGACGCCGCCACAAGGTCCATGTCGTCGGGCAGTCTGACAACCTGACTTTGATCCACCACGACCCGTTCGGCAAAGGCACCGCTGTTCAGCCCCTGCGCGATGGAGGCATCGTCCAGCGCGGTCAGCGGGCTGGGGCGGGCCGCAGGTGTGTTGCAAAGGGTCGGTCTGCCGCTGGCGCAGGTGCCACAGGTGCCGCAGGCGCGGATCAGGGTCACGACCACCGGATCGCCGACAGCCACGCCGCGCACGCCGTCACCCAAGGCCGTGACACGGCCTGCGGCCTCGTGGCCGTAAACGGCAGGCAGGGTGCCGCCCCATGCCCCGTCGGCAAAATGAATGTCCGAATGACAGATGGCGCAGGCGGTCAGCGTCACCTCGACTTCTCCCATCAGGGGGGCGCGCAGGTTGACGGTTTCGACCTGCAACGGCGCGCGGTGCGCGGTGCAGACGGCGGCCTTGATCTGTGGCATGGCGGCAGTTCCCAAGTTCGGTGTCAGGGTATCCTGTGGTGCCGAACCGGGGGCTGCAACCCCTATTCCCCCCCTGTGCTGGGTTCAGGCGGGCGGGGCCGCCACCGACCGCGCAAAGACCGCGATGCTGACAGCGATCAGGACAGCCGCCAGCAGAAAGGGCGCACCCGGCAGATAGAACGGCGCATAGGCAGAGGTGAACAGCCAGAAGGTCTGGGTCATCAACAGGGGGGCGATGATGGTCGCCACGGCGTTGACCCCGGTCAGCACGCCCTGCAACTCTCCTTGCTGATCGTCGGCGGCCCGTTGCGACATCAATCCCTGCAACGCAGGCCCCGCCACCGACCCCAGCGCCGTCAGCGGTGTCAGCACCAGTGCCAGCCAGCCGCTGCTGACGAATCCCAGAAACACAAAGGCCACCAGATCCAGTGACAGGCCAAGGATCACCGTCCGGCGTTCCCCGAAACGGCGCAGGATCGGGCGGATCAGCAGCCCCTGCACGATGGCGATACCGATGCCAAAGGCCGCCAGCGACAGCCCGATCATGCCCGGTCCCCAGCCGAACCGGGCCTGACCGTAATAGGCCCAGATTGCCGGATAGACAAAGAACGCCACCGCATAGATGAACACCACGGCCAGCATCCGCCCCAACCCCGGCAGCGCCGCGATATGGCGCAAGGCACCCAGCGGGTTGGCCCGCTGCCAGCGGAACGGCCGCCGGATGCGGTCGGTGACGGTTTCGGGCAGGATGAAATAGCCAAAGGCGAAATTCAGCGCCGCAAGCGCCGCCGCCGCATAGAAGGGCGCGCGCACACCCCAGACCCCCAGCAGCCCGCCGATCAGTGGCCCGATCACGAACCCGATGCCAAAGGCGGCCCCGATCAGACCGAAATTGGCGGCCTTCTCCTCTGGCTTCGAGATATCGGCCATATAGGCGGCCCCGGTGGCCTGTGTCGCGGCTGTGATGCCACCGATGATGCGGCCGATGATCAGCAGCCAGATCGTATGGGCCACCGCCATCAGCAGTTAATCCAGCGCCATGACGGCAAGGGCCACCAGCAGGACCGGACGGCGGCCATAGGCATCCGACAGGGCACCGATCATCGGGCCGCACAGAAACTGCATGATGGCAAAGACCGTCGCCAGCACACCGCCCCACAGGGCTGCCGTCGCCAGGCCGCCGCCTTCGACCGACAGGATCAGGTCGGGCATGACCGGCAGGATCAGCCCGATCCCCATGGCGTCGATCACCACGGTCAACAGGATGAAAACGACCGGCAGGGGCATTCAGGCGACCGTGCCTGTCCGGGTCAGGAAATCCGTCAGCAGGCGGGCATAGTCCGCAGGGCGTTCGACGCAGGGCAGATGGCCTGCCCTTCGGATCACATGGAAATCGCTGCCGGGAATCAGATCCACCGTTTCACGCACCAGATCGGCGGGGGTGGCCCCGTCCTCTGACCCTGCGATGCCAAGGGTGGGCAGGCGCAACCCGCTGGTCGGGGTAAAGAAATCGGTCCCGGCAATGGCCGCACAGACCCCCGCATAGCCTTGGGGCGGGGTGTCCACCAACATCTGTTGCCACGGGGCCATCGCAGGGGTGCCGTAGAAATCGCGCCCGAACCAGCGTTGCATCACGCCGTCCGCCAGAGGGGCCATGCCCTTGTCGGTCACCGCCCTGATCCTTTCGTTCCACATGGTCGGATTGCCGATCTTGGCCGCTGTGTTCGACAGCACAAGCGCGCGGACGATGTCCATGCGTTTTACCGCCAGACCCTGCGCCACCATCCCCCCCACGGACAGGCCCACATAGACGCAATTGCGCACATTCAGCTGATCGCACACGGCGGCGGCGTCGCTGACAAGCTGACCCATGCCATAGGGTCCGTCCGGCGCGTCCGACCGGCCATGGCCCCGCATGTCCCAGCGCACAAGGCGCAGCCCCGCAGGCAAAAGATCCATGATCGGGTCCCACAGGTGCAGGGTCGTGCCCAGCGAATTGGCAAAGACGACCGTTGGCGCATCCGCATGGTCTGCGCCGTCGGTGCGGGCGTGCAGGGTGATCCCGTCGCGGGTGATGGCATGGTCGGTCATGGCGGCTGTCCTGTTGCTTGCGGCGTGGGTGCGGGGCTGATGTATCGGGCCGACCGGACGGGAAATTGCCGCCGTCGTCAAGTCAGGCCGGATGGGCCGCCAGCGCGCGGGTCATCATGGCGGGATCAATATTGCCCCCCGTCGCCACAACGATCACCGTATCACCCTGCACCGCAGCGGGGTGAAACAGGGCCGCCGCCAGCCCGGCCGCGCCCCCCGGTTCCAGCACGACGCGCAGCCGGTGAAAGGCGGCGGCCACAGCGGCAAGGCAATCGTCGTCACTGACCGCGATACCGGGACCGCACAGGTCGCGCATGATGGGGAATGTGATCTCTCCCGGTTGGGGGGTCACGATGGCATCACAGATCGACCCTTCGGCCTCCGCGTTGCGGCGGATCGCACCCGCCGCCAGACTGCGGGTCACGTCGTCGAAACCGATGGGTTCGCAGGGACGCGCGCGCAGGCCGGGGGCGCTGTCAGCCAGCGCCAGCGCGATGCCCGATGTCAGACCCCCGCCGCCGCAGCAGATCAGCACATCGGCCTGTGTGATCCCCAGCGCCGTGGCCTGTTGCGCAATTTCCAGCCCGCAGGTGCCTTGACCCGCGATCACCTGCGCATCGTCGTAGGGGCGGATCAGGGTCAGCCCCCGTTCCGTAGCAAGGTGATGGCCGATCGCGTCGCGGTCTTCGGTTGCGCGGTCATAGAGGATCACCTCTGCCCCAAGGGCGCGGGTATTGGCAATCTTGATGGCGGGGGCGTTGGCGGGCATGATGATGACGGCGGGTGCGCCGTGCATCCGGGCGGCCAGCGCCACCCCCTGCGCGTGATTGCCGGACGAATAGGCGATGACACCCGCCTGCCGCTGGGCGTCGGTCAGCGCCGACACAGCGGACCAGCCGCCCCGGAACTTGAAGCTGCCGGTGTGTTGCAGACACTCTGCCTTGACCAGCACGCGGCGGCCCGCGATGTCGTCCAGAAAGGGTGACGCCAGCAGCGGCGTGGTGCGGACGTGGCCGGCCAATCTGTCGGCGGCGGCACGGATCATCTGAATGTTCATGCCATCGCCCTCAACCAGTCATGCAGCACGGCCAGGGCCGGGGGTTCGTCCAGAAACGGCACATGGCCGCGGCCGGGGATTTCGGCGAAATGGCCATCCGGGCGACGGCGGCGCATCTCGTGCCATGTGGCGGGGGACAGCAGATCGCTGTTTTCGCCCCGGATCGCGGCCAGCGGCAACCCTGCCAGCGCGTCGAACAAGGGCCACAGGTCGGGCAGGGGGGCCGTGCCGTCGCCAAAGGCCTGCGCCAGTGCAGGGTCATAGCGCAGGTTCAGGCCATCCTTGGTCTGGATATAGTGTTGTTCCACCTCTGCCAGCCAGCGGTCCATCGGCACGCCCTGAAAACCGACCCATGTGCGCGCGCGTTCGGCGGCGGCAGCGGCATAGGTCGGCTGCACCGGCCTGCGCCCGATATAGCCTGCAATGACCCGCAGGCCTGCGGGGTCGATCACCGGACCGATATCGTTCAGGGCCACACCCCGCAGGCGGGCGGGCTGCATCATGGCCAGCGTCATGGCGATCAGACCGCCGCGTGACGTGCCAAGGACCGCGACCCGGTCCAGCCCCAGATGATCCAGCAGCGCCAGCGCGTCTGCCGCCTCTTGCAGGACCGTATAGGTCGCGGGGGCGGCGTGGTCCGATCCGCCCCGCCCGCGGCTGTCCAGACGGATCAGGCGGCACGGCAGATGAGGGGCGACATGGTTGAAATCCGCCCCGTTGCGGGTCAGTCCGGCCAGCGCCAGCACGGGCAGTCCCACGCCGTCATCCACGTAATGCAGGCCGATGCCATCAGGCGTCACGAAACGGGGCATGGGGAAAATCCTTGGCAAGGTCGGTGCGGGTTTGACGGGGTCTGTGCCTGCGGACTGTGTCACGCTGACCGGGCCGAGGCAAAGCGGTTTGCATCACGGGGCCCTCTTCGTTAACCTCTCCCCACTTTTGAACCCTGGAAAGGAACAGGACATGACGACTGCACAACAGGGCGACACCGTCCGCATCCATTATACCGGCACCCTGACCGACGGGACCGTGTTTGATTCATCACAAGGGCGCGATCCGCTGGAATTCGAAGTGGGCGCCGGCATGATCATCCCCGGTCTTGAAGCGGCCATACCCGGCATGACCGTGGGCGATACCAAAACGGTCAACGTGCCTGCCGATCAGGCCTATGGCCCGGTCAACGATCAGGCCCGTCAGGCCGTTCCCCGCACTGAAATCCCGGCTGACATTCCGCTGGACGTGGGCACACAACTGCAGATGCAGACCCCCGACGGGCAGGTCGTGCCTGTCACCGTCGCATCACTGACAGAGGCAGAGGTGACGCTGGACGCGAATCACCCGCTGGCGGGCAAGGATCTGACCTTTGCCATCGAAATCGTGGATATCCGCGCCGCTTAGGCGGGCCGGGAATCGGCACCGTCCGCGGTTGCGGGCGGTGCATCCACGGCGGCCGGGTTCATCCAGAAAGGTTCGATCACATTGCCGTCCGGGTCGCACAGACTGCGGCCATACATCAACCCGTCCATATCCTGCACCTTGCCGGTATCACGCCCGCCATGGGCCAGCGCCCCGGCGACCATCGCATCCACGGCCGCGCGGCTGTCACAGGACAGCGCCACCAGAACA
>JBBREW010000100.1:0-8227 GCA_038225335.1 Rhodobacterales bacterium | reverse complement strand
ACGACGGTCACTGACCTCGTAGCGATCGTTGCGGCCATCAAGACCGCGCGGATGTGACATTGAGGCGGTACCAGCGAAGCCAATGTTGAGGCGGCACGTCTGACCTCGGAAGGAACCATGTGCCCGGCGGTGGTCTGAAAGAACTGATAACGGCAAGCGTTGGCCTCGATCTTGCTGGTGATGGCTTTTGCCTCGATCCCGGTGCGTGCCCTACGCACCGCTAAAATCTGATGTGCGTTGAGCCATGTCCGAACGGCCGAAGAGCGGACTAAGCTGCCGTCTGACGTTGTCGTCCGATAGACCGCATCTGGTTTGAAAGGTCTGTCGAGCGACGCACCGGACACGTCGCTCAGCAGGCTTGCATCGCGTTACATTTTGAAGGCCACATGTCCGTCTTCGTCGATTGGCCACAGTGGGTTAAACGCGATTTCCCATACATGACCGTCGGGGTCCGCAATATATCCGCGGCGGCCGCCTTGGGGAGGCTCATCAGCTTCGCGAAGCACTACCGCTCCGGCGGCAACGAGCTTGTCGATGACAGTTTGCACATTGCTTTCTTCGGGCACATTGTGTGCAAGCGTTACAGCACCCGACCCCGATAGAATTTGCTGCTTCGTGTCGTCTTCAAGGGACGATTTCAGCCATGTGCCAAAGACAAATCCGTTCATCTGGTAGAAGGCTATTTCCGCGTTCTCGAAGACCGGGGTCCAGCCGAACCCCTCCTGATAGAACGCCTTCGATCTTTTGAGGTCGGATATTCCAAGTGTTACCACTGCGATCTGTTGCTGCATTTCCATGTCCTTTGGTTGGCCCGCACGACATGTGCAGGCGTCTGGACCATGGGACGCGACTATCGGAGCGCCGATGCGCGTAAGGACCCGCTTGGAATTGGGGGCCGGGCCAACCGCACCGACCTAACCTGTTTCTGGTCATCGTAGCTTAATTAAACACCGCAGAACGTCAATCATATGAACGAACGACACCCGCCTTCGTGCATAATGCAGCATACGGTAGCATTGGGCTCAAATCAGACCTTTGATACCTCATCGCGATCAGGATTTATTCGATCGCCACCAGAGATCAACAAGTCGCTTGACTTGAGAGACCGCTGTCAAGGAACGATCGCTGGGGTGCGGCGCGGGGTTCAGACTGCGCCGAACGCCGCTGCGCCGCTAAGAAAAGAAAGAAAGAAGGGGACCGCCGGTCCCCCACCGCAACAGTAAAATACTGCGCGTTCTGCGGGGCCGATGGTGCGGCCCAGATCATCGGCAACGTCCCCTCTGTTGCGGTGCGGGATGCGATGTTGACGCTGATGACAGACCTTGGCGGAACCGGCGACCTGACCTTGTCCAGTGGCGCGATTTCAGACACTTGGGGACCCGACATGCTGACCGTGTTGCACACCGTGTCGACCCTACCCGAATGGAGCGTCGTCGCCGCCGGTAACGACGTTCAGATCACAGGCGTCACCGACGACCCCGCACGGCAAGAGGCGCTGAATACCAGCTTCAACGCCGCCAACATGCTGCCCGGCCTGAATGGCAACGCGGATATTACCCTGCGGGTGCCTATTCTTCCAGCGACAGCGCTGACGCCAATTCTGCAAGAGGTTGCCGACTGTGGCCCGCTGGAACTCGCCGGCGCCCCTGCCCCCGGTTATAGCAGTGACGCCACCGTGACGGTCAGCGGCAACGTGGCCAGCGACGCGACCCAAACGGCCCTGTCGGAAGCTCTGGCCGTTGCCATCGGCACCCGCACCCTTGCGCTGGATACCGAAGTGCTGAACCCGACCCTGTGCCTGATCGCGGATGTGCTACCAGCAGTAGCACCCGGCAGTGTTCAGATTGATCTGCTGAACGGCGCCGACGGCAGCGTCAGCCCTGACGGTCGCTTTACCGTCGGTGACAACCCGGTGATTGATATCGTGATCCCCGCCGACATGACGGAGGGCTATCTGTTCATCTCGGCGGTCGATGTCTCGGGCAACGTGTTCCACCTGTTGCCCAATCTGTTCCGCGCTGAAAACAGTGTCGCGGCTCTACGCGACGGGGCAAGTGGCGCTGTGACCCTTCGCGTGGCCTATCCGCTGGCCGATGCCGCCGATGGGTCAAAGCTGGCGTTCGACGTGGACGATTCGACGTTGGGCAAGACGCAGATCGTGGCCATCAACGCCGACAGCCAGATGTTCGGTGGCCTGCGGCCCACGACGGAAAGCGCCGGCGGCTATGCGCAGGCCCTGAAGGACAGGTCCGGTACGGTCCGGTCGCTGGACAGTCGGACACTACCACCGTCGCACCGTGATCCGACATGGATTGCCAATTGGCAATCTGACCAAAAATGCAAATAAAGCAACGAATTAGATGGGGTTCGCGTCGGCAAACTTGCGAAAGAACGCCAAGAATGCGCGATCGGGATCTTCGGCTTTTCCCTTGCCTTGCGACCAGCTGCGCCATTCACTTTCGACGTGATAGATGTCGTAGCCCGGAAAGCGCATCCGGGCAGTTTCATAAGTCTGGGTCAGCAACGCAGAGCCCTTGCCATCAAGCCAACCTGGACGCGGGCGCAAGGCGGGTGCGGCTGGCGGCTCCTCTGCCTTTGCGCGGCGGCCGGTGCTGGCAAAGCGCAACGCGCGTTCTGCTTTGCCGGTCGCGTCGCCGTCCTTGCGCCACCAGCGCAATTCGACATGGGTCACGCTGCGGCCGGTCTTGATTGGCGCGATTTCGACCATGTAGTCGGACAGATCACAAACCTCTGACACGGCAGGATCGATCGCGCGCAGCCGGAGGTTGGACCAGGACGTCAGCTTGCCCTTCGGCACGCCCAGCACGCCGCGAATGGCGTCGAGCGTAAAGGTCTCTGACGATTTCCAGCGCAGGTTGCCGCGCTTTTGCACCATCTCGTACAGGGTCAGCGCATATTTGGACGACAGCGCAAACATGACCTCGCGCTGCAGTCGGGCAAACACGGTGGAGTTGCCGATCACCTTGCGCAGTCGCGCCGGGATTTCGTATTCGAACAGACCGTCGCTCCGGGCGGATTCGACGTTGCCCCCCAGCAGTTGCACACGTTCCACCGCGGGTTTGCCGTCCCACAACACGTCCATTTTGACGATTGCGGACATCAGACGTTCGATCGATTCACCGATGCGATCATTGGAATTGTGGCTGCCGCGCAGGTCTGACTTGGCGATGACATGCATCACCGGTTTGTCGATCGCATCCCACGCATTCTCCAGCAGCTGGTTATAGATGCGTCGGTCCGTCAGCGTCAGCGGCGTCACCTCGATCAGGTCCACCAGTTCACCGGGCTTGATCAGAGTATCGGCGTTGGGCTTCGCGTCGACGGTGCGATAGGATGACTTTGGCTGTTTAGACATCGTGGACGAATCGACCTTTGCCTACATCGTGAACTTACTTTTGTAGGTTTCCATCTGTAAGTCAACCTGAGAGGCCGGGCACCCGACCACCCGAAACGTAAGACTTCCCGGAGTCTGAAGGGCCAGACCCGAATCGGAAAGGTGATGAAAACAGGGGGTTCGAGGCCCGCATGATTCGCAGGTTTCGTCCCACCCGAAACGTAAGAATTGGACCACCCGATCCGTATCGCCACCCATCCCGGAACGTAACGGCAGACCACCCGAAACGTATTCCTAGTCGCCCCAGAATGTAAGCCAGACGGGCCTAAGTCCAAAGCAGCACAGGCGATACGCCGCGATGAACACAAGAATCCTGAATCTTGAACAAGACGGTTTTTTAGATTCTCGGTTTAGGGACGGGCACATTTTCAATCGCAGTGCTACAAATTGGGAGGACAGCCCACACCGCAGCCCGTAAAAGACCGAACCTTGCTGCATCGCGATCCAATATCGGTACTTGGTGGCATAGTAACGCAAGGTTCGGTTTTTCAGGTATCATCATCCGTAAACCGCACTTATGATGGACGGGACGTGGTTGCTTGCCCGTCCGGATCAATGCAAGAGGATTTTGTGGCCGACACTTCAAACTACCCCGTAGGGCTGGACGAAATTGACGCAATCGCAACACGTGCCGGCCGGGTCATCGAAAAACTGCGGGCACGTGTCTTTTCCCCGGATATCAAGAAGACCCTAGATGTGCGGTTCAATGTCCGTACCGCAGCCGAGATGTGTGGTCGGACCGAAAAAGCAATCCGCGATGCAGAAGCCGACGGGCGTTTGCCCACGCCCGATAAGGATGCCGAGACCGGACGCCGCACCGGCTATGCACTGGAGGACGTCAACAAGATGCGTGCGGTGTTCAACACGCTGCCGCACCGGGCCAGCACCGACCCCGCGATGGTTCTGGCGGTGCAGAACTTCAAGGGCGGTGTCGGCAAGTCAACGGTCGTCGCTCATCTTGCGCAATATCTGGCGCTGAAGGGTTACCGTGTCTGCGTGATCGACTGCGATAGCCAGGCATCAACGACCAGCGTGTTTGGCCTGAATCCCGATGTGGACGTCGACGAAGACGAGGATACGCTTTACCCGTTCTTTCGTCATGGCGGCCCCGCGACGCTGCATTACGCGCTGCGAGCGACCTACTGGCCGGGGATCGCAATGATCCCGGCAAACCTTGGGCTATATGACGCGGAGTACGAATTCGCGGCGCGCATGGTGCGTGAACAAGACTTCGTACTTGATAGACTACGCACCGGAATAGACACGATATCCGACCAATTCGACATCATCCTTCTGGATCCACCGCCAGCGCTTGGGATGATCTCTCTTTCGGTTCTGCGGGCGGCGAATGCGATCATCGTGCCAGCACCGCCGAACAACATCGACTTTGGGTCCACGGCCCATTTCCTGCGGATGATGTCATCGACCTTGGGGGAGCTTGCGCAACACGGCGGCGCGCGCGGGTATCATTTCGTCAAGATTCTGACCACGAAAATGAACGATCAGAAAAGCGCGCATGGGGCGATCAAGCGGATGTTGGATGCGGTATTCCCACAGGACATGCTGATTGCGGTGCTGAAGGACAGCGCCGAGATCGACAACGCCGCCGCCAATCTGATGACGGTCTATGAGCTGACCGGGGCCGCGACGCGAACCGAAACGCACAAGCGCTGCCGTGTCTACCTGGACGCTGTGGGCAAGGAAATCGAAACCGAAATTCGCAAGACCTGGCCCAGCCAGGTGTCCAGCCTGCGCAAGGAGGGCGTGCTGTGAGCAAGAAGCATGACGCATTGTTTGATGAAGTCCTCAAGGAGATGGACGCCGACGAGGGCGCGTCCCCAACCGATGAGAGGGGGCAGGCCCGTTTCCTGAAACGGTCCACGGCGATGTCCGAACAGGTGGCAGGGGCGCGGCAGGAAAAGGTGCTGCGCCTTGTTGACCCCGCAACCTGCGTCATGTGGTCCGAACACAACAGGGCGTATGATCTGCTGACGGCTGAAAACTGTGCCGACCTGATCGAAGGCCTGAAGGCGCAAGGTCAGCAGGAATTTCCTGCGATCGTCCGGCGGCTGGACGGGCAGGGCGCGGATTATGAGGTTATTTGCGGTGCGCGGCGGCACTTTGCCGTCAGTTGGTTGCGGGCCAACAATTATCCGCAGTTTCGGTATCTGATCGAAGAACGGATTCTAACCGATGAAGAAGCGTTTCGTCTGGCCGATATCGAAAATCGTGACCGCGAGGATATCTCGGACTACGAACGCGCTGTGGACTACGCGCAGGCCGTCGATCGGTATTACGGCGGCAAACAGTCGGTGATGGCGGACCGATTGCAGGTGTCGCCCGGTTTCCTGTCGCGGTTTCTGCAACTGGCAAAGCTGGAGCCGGAGATCGTTGCGGCCTTTCCGTCGATACGTGACATTCGCGAGCTTCATGCCCGGCAGTTGCGTCCGCTGATGGCCGAACCCGCTGCGCACGACCGCGTACTGGATGCCGCGCGCGCCATCACGCAGGACACGGCGATCCTGACCGCGGCCGAGGTCATGGCAAAGCTGAAGGCCGCGGGAAGCCCGCCACGCAAGCGGACGGTCGCAGATGCCGTCTTCAAAGGGGCAGAGGGCAATGTCCGGCTACGCAAGAAGGGCGCGTGGGTCATGTTGGAATTTCACAAGGACATGTCGGACAATGCGCTGCGATCCGCGGTGGAAACCTACCTGCAAGATCGCCGCAAGCAGTGATTGCCAATTGGCAATACATGTAATCAAGACATATTTTCAGATACTTGCACAGTAAATGGCTAGAATTTGACCTAGCACGCGTTGTTCCTGCGCGGGCGTCAAGGCATGGGCCGCCGTCGACTGCCCATGATCAACGGGCCTGCGTGGTGATGAAGAAATAGACCCATTCACCCATGAAGTCGGGATGCGCCGCGCGCGCGGCCGCGACGCTGTCTTTCAATAAGGCAAGGTAGGCGTCAGCCGGTTCCCGCACCGGGCGCAAACCATCGTAGAGCGGCACCGACGTTGCGAAGGCGGTGGCGATTTCCTTCCCGAAGGGTGGCCCGACCGTCAGGTTCAGATAGGGGCGGTCCCCGATTGCGCGGCCTACGGTCATCGGGGTCTTGGCCGCCAGCAGCTCTAGCGGGACGACCGGATTGGGTTGCAGGTGGATGACGCTGCCGTCGGCGCTGAAATAATCCACATAAACGACGCTGTCATAATCCGGTCCGACAAGGTCGAGTTGAAGCGGCTGCTCATCTTCATAGGTGTAATTCTGCGCAAACCCGTCGGCACCGATCACGCGGGGGTTGGTCAACTGTTCCGTCGATTGCGGCAGGTCGATCGCGGCGATGGCCGATAACGCACCGCATTGCGGACGGGGCAGGATCAGCAGGTTGTCCGATACCGGGATTGCATCACCGACCTTGGACTTTAGCGCGGCCAGCAGCGGGGCGCGCAAGGCGTCTTCGGGGACAGGTCCATGTTGGTCTTGGTCATCGGGGTCTCCGTGTGATGCGTGGTTGAAGCGTCGAAACTCCACCTCGATCATACACCTCGATGGCCACCTCGCCCTACACCGGCAGCGCCGATGAAACTAGACCACGCACTCGGACGCTACCTTGACGAGTGTGCTTCCTGCTTCACCAATGCCAATATTCATTCGCCAAGACCACGGACTGGCACTGAGCCAGCCCGCAGTCTGCTATCCACCGTTTAGATAGTCGTAATCCCAATGCTTTCAGCTTGCGAAGCGAGCGTGAAACTGTGCGGTGGGGTATCTGCCAACTGCATTTCATCAGCCAACTCTGTCAGAATGGCTTTCAGTTCCATGCCGCTCAATTCCCGAAACCGGAGCAAATGTTCGGCTAAGTTTTTGCAACTGTGCTCGTAGGATTTGAGCAGCCGGGCCGCCTTAGCTTCTGCAGCAGAAATCCTTGCCTGGATCCGATGACGCGCATCTGCCGGGGCGAGTTCGAGCCGATCTGAAGTCAGGCCTGACCACAGCGTTGTCTCGCCAAATCCCCACTTGAATTCCATCTCGATCGCCAGCGAGGTCGCAACAGCCAAGTCACTTGTTACGCCTGCGCCTGCACCGCTCGAAGGACTGCCGCAGAATAAGATCTCGGCGGCGCGGCCTGCAAGAAGCAGACAGAGACGGGATTGTGCGGTTTCAGGGGTGTAAGCTGATACGGTGGAGTAATGTACTTCTCCGCCAGCCGCTGTCAGCCGGATCGCAGTGGGAGCAGGCATCCCGCTCGCAAGCCCGACGATCACATGTCCCGCTTCATGCATTGCGATGCGTGTCAGGTCACGTCTGTCCTCAGAGCCGAGGTAAGGTACGGCAGCAGCTTCAAGATGGCGCAGGGTCAACGGACTTTCGTCCCGCCTGGCGCGGCCGAGTGCGTCCCGCGAGATAGCCGCAATTGTTGCACCAGACTGGCCAACAAGTCGCGGCGCGATATTCGACACATCTGGTACAACATCACCGAGCGATGTGTTGAAGATCCTGATGATGCCCGCGATGTCTGGTGCATCGACTGCCAGCTTCAGATCGAACCGCCCCGGTCGGATCACTGCCGGATCGATCAGGTCGATGAAATTAGTTGCGCCTAGCAGAATGAGGCCTTCGACAGACTGTGCCGCGGTCAAGTGAGTGAGTAGTCCGTTAACGACTGAATGCATGTATTTGTCGTTATGGCTATCGTGTCCATTCCGCGCGCAGAAGCTATCCAATTCGTCGATGAACAAAACGCACGGGGCACGTTGGAACGCATCGTCAAAGACCCGGTCCATTTCCTTCAACATGTCGCCCAGA
>JBBREW010000099.1:0-8232 GCA_038225335.1 Rhodobacterales bacterium | reverse complement strand
AGCGTCACAGTGCTGCGACAGATTGCACCCGATCAGGGACAGGATTTAGCCGTTGGCTTTTGAAAAACCCCAGATATAGTCGGGATGACGCGGCCGGTGCGGCCCCGTGGCAAGGGTGCCGTCAGCCGACCGCCAGCAGATGGATGCAGGCGACGATGCACGGTGATTTCAGAACGGAATTTGTCCGCGAACCGGGGGCGTTGAAACACTTCCCCGCGCTCGTGTTGAATGCGGATTACAGGCCGCTGTCCTATTACCCGCTGTCCTTGTGGCCTTGGCAAGAAGCGGTCAAGGCGGCGTTTCTGGACCGCGTTACAATCATCAGCGAATACGACGAGGTCGTGCACAGCCCCTCGACCCGGATCAAAATACCGTCGGTGGTCGTGCTCAAGGATTACATCAAGCCGCAGAAACGGGTGGCGTTTACCCGCTTCAATCTGTTTTTGCGCGACGAGTTCTGTTGCCAGTATTGCGGCAGCCGGGGTGATCTGACCTTTGACCATGTGGTGCCCCGCGCCCGGGGCGGTGTGACAAGCTGGACCAATGTGGTCGCCGCATGCAGCCCCTGCAACCTTCGCAAGGGTGCGAGGCTGCTGAAACAATCCGGGTTGTCCCTGCGGCGTGCGCCCCGGCAGCCCGAAGCATCCGATCTGAACAACATCGGGCGGAAATTCCCGCCGGGTCACCTGCACGACAGCTGGATGGACTATCTGTACTGGGATGCCGAACTGGAGGCGTAGTGCCCGTTTCTGCGGCAGTTCCAACCGGGAGCTGACAGCGTCATGACCTTGGGGTCGGGCCGTGCTAGACTTCTGCGATTGCGCTGGCTATCACAGCGGCGTTAGCGCTAACGCGCCCTTCAGCACCCGGAGCAGCCATGGTCTCTCGCGTCATTCCGGTCGATGAATTCGACCTTGTCATCTTTGGCGGCACCGGCGATCTGGCCCGGCGCAAGATCTTGCCCGGCCTGTTCCGCCGCTTTATCGCGGGGCAGATGCCAAAAGGCAGCCGGATCATCGGTGCGGCCCGGTCGGACATGGACGACGATGGCTATCGCCAGATGATCCGCGATGCGATTGCGGAATTTGGCGGTGCGGAAAAGGACGATGCCGACCATCTGGACGGGTTCATCGCGTCCCTGCGCTATGTGGCGATTGATGCCACCGGTGACGGCGGGTGGGCTGATCTGGCGGCGTTGTCGCGCGACGGGGTGGTGCGGGCGTTCTACTTTTCCGTGGCCCCGTCCCTGTTCGGGGATCTGGCGGAACGGCTGCACACGCACGGCATCGCCAACGCAGACAGCCGCATCGTGGTGGAAAAGCCGTTCGGGCGCGATCTGCCGTCGGCCAAGGCGCTGAACGATACGCTTGCCGCCCATTTCGACGAAGGCCAGATTTACCGGATCGACCATTATCTGGGCAAGGAAACCGTGCAGAACCTGATGGCGGTCCGTTTTGGCAACGTGCTGTTCGAGCCGTTGTGGAACAGCCATTACGTCGATCATATCCAGATCACCGTGGCTGAAACCGTGGGCGTCGGCGGGCGCGGCACCTATTATGACAAATCGGGGGCCATGCGCGACATGGTGCAGAACCACCTGATGCAGCTGCTGTGCCTGATTGCGATGGAACCGCCCTCGGTTTTCGGCGCGGACGAGGTGCGCGACGAAAAGCTGAAGGTGATCCGTGCGCTGCAGCCGGTGGAAAACCATCACATCGTGCGCGGGCAATATGATGCGGCGGACGACGGCGGCAGTTATCGGTCGGATGTGGAAAACACGCGCAGTTTCACCGAAAGCTTTATCGCGATGAAGGTGAATGTGTCGAACTGGCGGTGGGCAGACACGCCGTTCTATCTGCGCACCGGCAAAAAGATGAAAGGCCGCGCCTCTGAAATTGCGGTGGTGTTTAAGGACCTGCGCCATTCCATCTTTGAAGGCGACACGGCGCGGCACCGCAACATCCTTGCGATTCGCCTGCAACCCAACGAAGGCATCGATCTGCAGGTCACGATCAAGGAACCGGGGCCGGGGGGTATGCGTCTGGTTGATGTGCCGCTGGACCTAACCTTTGCCGATGCGCTGGGGGAAGATGCCGATGCGGCGACCGACGCCTACGAGCGGTTGATCATGGATGTCATTCGCGGCAATCAGACCCTGTTCATGCGCGGGGACGAGGTCGAGGCCGCATGGGCCTGGACCGATCCGCTGATCAACGGCTGGGAAGCCCGCAACGATGTGCCGAAACTGTATGACCAGGGATCGGCAGGCCCGGAGGACGCGATGATGCTGATGCACCGGGACGGCCGTCGCTGGCGCGATATCAAAGGATAAGCCGATGGAACTGATCACCTATCCCGACGGGGAAATGATGATGATCGACCTTGCCAATACCTTGGCCGGGGAATTGCGTCAGGGGTTGCTGACCAACGATCACGTCTCTCTTGCGATGCCGGGCGGCACGACACCGGGTCCGGTGTTCGACAATCTGTGCAGTGCCAATCTGGACTGGGCGCGGGTCAACGTCATGCTGACCGACGAACGCTGGGTGCCCGAATCCTCTGACCGGTCGAATACGCGCCTGTTGCGCAAGCGTCTGCTGACCGACCGCGCGGCGCAGGCCGCCTATATTCCGCTGCATGCGGATACTCCCGCGCCAGAGGAGGCACTGGCTGATTTGCAACTGGGGCTGGCGGCGGTGCTGCCGCTGACGGTTGTGTTGCTGGGGATGGGGTCCGACATGCACACGGCCAGCATCTTTCCGGGCGCTGACCGGCTGGATCACGCGCTGACCGGCGACGATCTGCTGGTGGCGATGCGCGCACCCGGTGCGCCGGAACCCCGGATCACCCTGTCCGCCAAGGTGCTGAACGCGGCTATGCACCGCCATATCCTGATCGTCGGGGCGGATAAGCGGGCGGCACTGGAACGCGCGGCCACGCTGTCCCCACAAGAGGCCCCCGTCGCGGCAATCCTGCCCGGCACCACTGTCCACTGGGCGGAGAATTGACCATGTTTGCTGACCTGACATCCTATTACAACAGCCTGCGTGACACCCGCATCATCGACACGCTGACTGCGGACCGGGCGGCGGATTTTACCGCACAGGCAGGCGATCTGCGGCTGGATTATGCAAAGACGCAGATTGATGCGCAGGCGCGCGACATGCTGCTGGCCTTGCTGGACACGCGCGGCGTGGCGGCGAAACGCGATGCCATGTTCGGCGGTGACCCGATCAACGACACCGAAGGCCGCGCCGTGCTGCACACCGCCCTGCGCAACCTTGATGGCGGACCTGTCACGGTAGACGGCCAGGACGTGATGCCCGAGGTGCGCGACACGCTGGACCGGATGGCTGCATTCGCGACCGCGGTGCGCGACGGCAGCCTGACCGGGCAGGGGGGCCGGATCACCGATGTCATCAATATCGGGATCGGCGGGTCCGACCTTGGCCCTGCAATGGCGGTTCTGGCATTGGCACCCTATCACGACGGGCCGCGCTGCCATTTCGTCAGCAACGTTGATCCGGCAGATATTGCGCAGACCCTGCGCGCCTGCGATCCGGCCACCACGCTGGTCATCGTCGCCTCCAAGACTTTCACCACGATCGAGACGATGACGAACGCCCAGACCGCAAAGGACTGGATGGCCCGCAGCGTCGATGACGTGGGGGCGCAGTTCGCAGCGCTGTCCACCGCCGCGGACAAGACGGCGGCCTTTGGGATCGACCCGTCGCGGGTGTTCGGTTTCGCGGATTGGGTGGGTGGCCGCTATTCGGTCTGGGGTCCGATCGGGCTGTCCGTCATGATCGCCGTGGGGCCAGATGCGTTCCGCGCGTTCCTGCGCGGCGGGCAGGCGATGGATACCCATTTCCGCACAGCGCCCTGGCACCAGAACCTGCCCGCGCTGCTGGCGGTCGTGGGGCTGTGGCACAATCAGGTCTGCGGTCACGCCACGCGGGCCGTGCTGCCGTATGACAACACGCTGGCCCGGTTGCCCGCCTATCTGCAACAACTGGAGATGGAAAGTAACGGCAAGGGCGTCGCCATGGACGGCACCGCATTGCCTTACGATTCCGGTCCGGTCGTCTGGGGCGAACCGGGGACGAACGGTCAGCATGCGTTCTATCAACTGATCCATCAGGGCACCCGGGTCGTGCCTTGCGAATTTCTGGTCGCCGCCCGTGGCCATGACGCAGACCTGCATCACCAGCACCGCCTGCTGGTTGCCAATTGTCTGGCGCAGTCAGAGGCGTTGATGCGGGGCCGCACGCTGGCAGAGGCGCGCAAAATTCTGGGTGACCGCTTTGACGGGGCCGAACTGGACCGGCAGGCGGCGCACCGGGTGTTTCCGGGCAACCGCCCTTCGGTCACGCTCAGCTATCCGCAACTGACTCCCGAAATGCTGGGCATGATCCTTGCGCTATATGAACACCGCGTTTTTGTCGAAGGCGTTGTTCTGGGCGTCAATTCCTATGACCAGTGGGGCGTGGAACTGGGCAAGGAACTGGCCACATCCCTGCAACCTGTTGTCGATGGTACAGCGGATGCCAGCGACAAGGACGGGTCAACGGCCGCACTGGTGGGGTTCCTGCACGACCACGGGCTGTAGATCAGCCCGTGACGGCCCCGTCGCGGTCGATGAACATGCGCCGGATGTTGTCCGGGATGGTGCGTTTGGTGTTGTCATCGTTCAACAGCACCATGACCGCATGGCTGGACGTGTGCAGCTGTCCACCCACCCAGACGCCATAGTCCATGCGGAAACTGCTGTTCCCGACGCGGGTCGTGCGTCCGGTCAGGATATACCGGTCTGCCAGGCGGATTTCGCGGATGTAATCCAGACCGATACTGCGCAGTACCACGCGCGGTCTGCGCCCGTCGATGTTCCACACCGCCGTGTCGTCAAAATACAGAATCCGCAGGTTTTCAAACCACTTCAGATAGACCGCGTTGTTGACGTGTTGCAGGGCGTCGATTTCACCAAAACGCACCTTGTCGGCCATGCCGAAGGACCAGGGTGCGGGGATACCCGCCGCCCGCAGTTCGTCTGCGTGCAGCGGTGTCAGATAGGGCACTGTCATCCGACAACGGCGGTGACGATGACTTCGACGCGGTAGTCCGGGGTGGCAAGTTTGGCCTCTCCCGTCCAGCGGGCGGGGGCGTGACCCTTGGCGACCCAGCCGTCCCAGACGGCATTCATCGCGGCAAAGTCCGTCATATCGGCCAGCCAGATCTGCGCGGTCAGGATTCGGGTCTTGTCGCTGCCGGCCAGCGCCAAAAGGCGGTCAACCTGCGCCAGAACCTCTGTTGTCTGGGCTGCGATGTCCTCTCCGGGTTTGCCGACCTGACCAGCCAGATAGGCGATGCCGTTGTGCACCACAGCCTGAGACATCCGGTCGCCGGATTCGATACGTTCAATTGTCATGGGATCATCCTGCGCGGCAGTGAAACTGAAAATGGAGCGGGTAACGGGAATCGAACCCGTAACTGAAGCTTGGGAAGCTATCGTGATACCTTTTCACCATACCCGCGGCCATCGGCCCTGTGGGCCGTGCCACGTCTTACACCGCAGGTGCCCTTGCTGCAAGCGGGGCCGCAAATGAAAAAAGCGCCCGCAGGCGCTTTGTTTCCGGTCGCAGGGGCCGTGACACCGTGCGGTGTTCAGCCGCCCCACGTGCGGATATCGCCGCAGTCCATATGCACAAAGTTCGACCCGCGATAGGTGCCGACACCACCTGCATTGCAGGCCGCGGCCGCCTTGGCCATCTGGTTGACCGACCGGCTGGACATGCGCAGATCGGCGGCCTGTCCGCGCAGGTGCAGCGAATTGCGTGCCACGCCCGACGAGGTGCTGCGCAGCATGTTGTTGGTCTCCGGGCTGCGATAGCCCGACAACAGCATATAGGGTTCCGTCGTGCCCATCAGACGGTGGGATGCGGCCATGATGTCGATGGTCCGGCTGTCCATGTTGATGGTCTGGCCATTGCGCCAGTCCCGCATGAATGCGTTCACTTCGCGCAGGGCTTCTCCGATATACTGGCCTTCGATCCAGTAGATCGTATCAAGCCGTTCGCCGGTGCGTCCCGAATACATGCTGATCCGGCGCACGTCGCCGCCACCGCGCAGGAACCCTGCCGCCTTGGAATAAGTTGGTGTCGCGCAGAGTGCCGTCGCTGCGAATGCACCCAGCAATCCGCGTCGCGAAAGGCCTGTAGTCCGCTGTTCTGTCATGGTCTGCCTGTCCCGTCTGTGTCGCGCGTATGGTCGCGCTTGTTCATCTATCCCCAGATGTGTCCTTTGTATGGCATAGCGGGTCTGCTCGGCCAAGCCTTGATCCCCAAGAGTTCCTCAGGTTGAGTCATTTCGGCAATAACTTGCGCAAAACCCGGTCAGCAGCCCCACCACGACGCGTCATCGGGACGTCACCGCAAGCCCGCAAGTCAGGCAGGGATGCAACAATATCCACGGATATGAAGGCTGGCAGATCTTCCGTCTGGACTCAAACCACACAAGGATTGAAGAAAGGTGAAAGCGCCTTTTTTCAGGTGCATACCGCTGCCGGGATGGATATTTTCTGATGATGAAACGCTCGCCGCTGCTGCGGTTGCATGGGGTCAGGCGGCTGGTTCTGATCCTGGCCCTCGGGTCTGCGTCGGCCAGCCTTGCACAACCGGCCTTGGCGCAGGTGCCTGCGTTTCAACAAGCGGTGGCCGAATCGGCGTCACGGGACGCGGACCTTGCCGCCTTTTACCGGGATCGGTCGTTCACGGGTGTCTGGACGGGCGATGATTCTGCGGCGACAGCCCGGCGCAATGCCCTGCTGGCGGCGCTGGCGGATGCAGGCGCGCATGGCTTGCCCATTGGACGTCACGATCCCGACCATCTGATGGCGCAGTTGCGCGCCGCGACCACACCGGCACAGCAGGGTGCGATGGATGTGGCGCTGAGTGCGGCCTTCCTGCAATACGCCCGCGACGTGCAGACGGGTATCCTGACCCCCGCCGCCGTCGTGCCGCTGATCGTCAGGGACGTGCCCTTGCGCGACCGCATGGACACCCTGACCGCGTTTCTGGCATCCAATCCGGCCGCCTTCCTGCGCAGCCTGCCGCCGCGCAGTCCCGAATACGCCCGGCTGATGCGTGAAAAGCTGCGGATGGAACATCTGTTGAACGATGGCGGGTTCGGACCCACCGTGCAGGCAACGCGGCTGGCCATGGGTGACAGCGGCAATGCCGTGATCGAGCTGCGCAACAGGCTGATGCTGCTGGGTCATCTGGATCGGACTGCAACGGGCACCTATGACGCCGCAGTGCAGGCCGCCGTGATCCGGTTTCAGGCCTCTGTCGGGTTGACGGCGGACGGGACCGCCGGACCGGACACGCTGGACGCGCTGAATACCCCGCTGGAACAGCGGATGCAGTCTGTGATCGTCGCGATGGAACGCGAACGCTGGATGAACATGCCACGCGGCCAACGCCACATCTGGGTCAATCTGACCGATTTCACGGCGGCCATCGTGGACGACGACCGCGTCACCTTTTCCACCCGGTCGGTCATCGGGGCCAGCGACACCCAGCGTCAAAGCCCGGAGTTTTCAGACAGCATGGAATATATGGTGGTCAATCCAAGCTGGTATGTGCCCCGGTCCATCATCGTGGGAGAGTACCTGCCGCAACTGCAAAGCAATCCGGGGGCCGTGGCGCATCTGGACGTGACAGACCGCAACGGCAACATCGTGCCGCGCA
Organism: Rhodobacterales bacterium; assembly: GCA_038225335.1. Classification (GTDB taxonomy): domain Bacteria; phylum Pseudomonadota; class Alphaproteobacteria; order Rhodobacterales; family Rhodobacteraceae; genus Loktanella. Next base: position 487 of record JBBREW010000099.1, on the reverse strand, counting down.
GTGCGGTGCGTGCCGCCAGCTATACGGCGCGGACCTTTCCCTATGCGATGCGGCAGGCCCCCAGCCCGCAAAACGCGCTTGGGCTGGTCAAGTTCATGTTCCCCAATGAATACAACATCTATCTGCACGACACGCCGTCCAAGAACCTGTTCAGCCGGGACACCCGCGCGTTCAGCCATGGCTGCATCCGGCTGAACGACCCTTTTGATTTCGCCTATGCGCTTTTGGCAAAACAGGAAAGTGACCCCGAGGCGCTGTTTCAGTCCCGCCTGCGCACCGGTGCCGAAAGCCGGATCAACCTGACCGACCCGGTGCCGGTGCATATTGTCTATCGCACCGCCTTTACGGACGTGGCGGGGCGGCTTCAGTTTCGCCGTGATGTCTATGGGCGTGACGCTGCGATCTGGGATGCGCTGTCCCGCGAAGGGGTGGCCGTTCAGGCGGTTCAGGGCTAAACCTGCGCGGAACACCTCCGCGGAAAGGTTTG
>JBBREW010000098.1:0-8245 GCA_038225335.1 Rhodobacterales bacterium | reverse complement strand
GGACAGGGCGCGGTTGCGTGCCGACACGATGCCCGCACTGACGGAAAACCCCTGCCCCAGCGGATTGCCCATGGCCATGACCCAGTCACCGACGCGTGCGCCGGTCGCATTGCTGTCGCCGAATTCCACGTATTTCAGTGGCGTTTCATAATCCACCTTCAGCAAGGCAATGTCGGTATTGGGATCGGTGCCGACCAAGGTGGCAGGCAGCATTTCTGACGGTTGCCCGTCGCCGGGGAAAAACTCGATCTCGATCTCGTCCGCGCCTTCGATCACGTGGTTGTTCGTGACGATATAGCCATCATCGGAAATCACGAACCCGGACCCAAGGGCCGAGGAACTGCGTGGACGCCCGCCGGGGCCTTCTTGCAGGTCGTTGAAGAAATCCTCGAATGGTGATCCTTCGGGCACGATGCCTTGCGGTCCGGTGCGGTCCGCCACGGTCGTCGATGTCGTGATGTTCACGACTGACGGGCTGACCTGGGCTGCCAGATCGGCAAAGGTGAGCGGACGTTCGGCGACAGCGCCGGGCAAGGCCTGCGTCGTGTCGGAGGTGGTGGTTTCCGGGTCGATCTGGGCGGCAACCGGTGCCGCCTGCGACAGAAACAGCGCCGTGGTCAGCATCAGTCCGGACAGGACGCGATGCGGTGCGGGGCTGGCAAAGATGTTGGCCTGTGACCTCACGGTGCGGACTCCTTGATGAATGGTGCGCTGGTGTTGCGCAGAAACAGATGGATCGCTGATTTGCAGCGGCAAGTCTGGACGTGAACCTAGATCGCAAATCGCATTCCGCAAAGCTTCATTGCAAAGTGTGAACGGAACGTGACCATGCGTCAGGGGTGACATGGAAAAACAGGGCCGGTGCATGCACCGGCCCTGTTCATGGCGATCAGAAATGACGCGTCATTTCAATCAATTGGCTACCGCCGGCGTCGGCACAGACTCGCCTGTAGCGTTTGGTGCCAGCGCCGCGCCATCGTCGATCACCGGGTCAGATGCCGCGTCATCCTCTGCCGGTGCGGCATCGGCAGGTGCGGTATCATCGACGGGTGCTGCATCTGCGGGCGCTGCATCGGCTGGTGCTGCGTCTGCGGGTGCAGCCGGTGCAGGTGCAGCCGCTGGTGCGGTGGCATTGGCGCCACCGTTCAGACCCTGATCCGATTGCAGATAGCTGAAGAATTCCGAATTCGGGCTCAGCACCATCGACGACCGGCCCTGTGCTGCAAAGCGTTCATAAGCGGTCATGGAACGGTAGAATTCGAAAAACTCCGGATCGGCCCCGAACGCAGTGGCAAAGATCGCGTTGCGTTCGGCGTCGGCTTCACCACGGGTGATTTCGGCCTGCCGCTCTGCGTCGGATGTCAGCTCGACCACGGTCCGGTCAGCGGCGGCACGGGTCCGCTGTGCGGCCTCGTTCCCGCGTGCAACTTCGTCCGCTGCCTCACGCTGCCGTTCTGCCATCATCCGTTCATAGGTGGCATCTAGGTTTTCCGCAGGAAGGTCGGTGCGCTTCAACCGCACGTCGATGACTTCCAGACCCAAAGCTTCAGCCTGACGGATCGCATCATTCCGGATACGCAACATCAAGGCCGCCCGGTTGACCGACAGGATGTCGTTGCTGGCCACGGTACCCAGCACGTTCCGAGTCACGGTGCGCAGGATGCCGTCCAGACGCTGGGCGGCAATCGCTTCACCACCCGCACCGACCGCTTGCCGGAACCGTTCGACATCGACGATCCGGTAGCGCGCAAAGGCGTCGACGATCAGACGGCGATCATCCGAAGGCGTCACTTCCAGTGGTTCAAGGTCGCGCGACAAAATCCGGTCATCATAGGTGACGACGGATTGGATAAACGGGATCTTGAACCCCAGACCCGGCGATTCCTTGACCGTGACGATCTGGCCGAATTGCAGCACAAGCGCCTTTTGCCGTTCATCGACCACATAGACGGAGGACACCGCTGTGACGAGAAGCACCAGCAGGACCGGCAGCAGATATAAGGATTTCCGCATCAGTTCGTCCCTCCGGTCGCTGGTGTCGTCAGTGTGGGCGCGGTTGCGGCTGCCGCTCCTGCCGCCGCAGGCCGTGGCGCGTTGTTGGTCAGTTCATTCAGCGGCAGATAAGGCACGACACCTTGTCCACCCGCCTCGTCGAGGATGATCGTATTCACCCCGCCCAACACGTTTTCCATGGTCTCAAGGAAGATCCGCTTGCGCGTGACCTCTGGCGCCTGAACGTATTCGCCCAGAACGGCGGTGAAACGGCTGGCTTCACCGGCGGCTTCGTTCACGACGCGGGCGCGGTAACCTTCGGCCTGCTGCACAAGCTGGTCAGCCTGACCGCGGGCTTCTGCCTCTACCCGGTTGGCATAGGCGTCTGCGACGTTCTGCAGCCGGTCACGTTCCTGTTCCGCATCCTGCACCTGACGGAAGGCGGCGATGACGGGTTCGGGCGGATCGGCCCGGTCAAAGTTCACGCGGACGATGTTGATACCCGATTCATACGAATCAAGCGTATTCTGGATATCGGTCCACAGCCTGCTTTCGATCGCGCCACGATCCCGGTTCAGGATGGGGGCAAGTTCGCTTTGGGCGATGATTTCACGCATGGCGGATTCGGCCACCGCTTCGACTGTGACGGCAGGATCGGCCAACGTAAATATGAACTGGCGCGGATCTTTCACGTTCCAGACCACCTGAAAGTCGATATCGACGATGTTTTCGTCACCGGTCAGCATCAGACCAGCTTCCATGCCCGTGCGGCCTTCGCCGATGTCGAATGACCGTTCGGTCGTGACGGGGATGATTTCGCGGGTCACGACGGGCCAGGGCGCAAAGTTCAGGCCCGGTCCATTGGTGGACACATAGCGGCCGAACATCAGTTCGATCGACTGTTCTTCGGGTTTCACGGTGTAGAAAGACGCAAAACCCCACAGGACAACCAGACCCAGCACACCCAGACCGACGGTGCCACGGGTCATTTTCGGACCACCGCCGCCGCCGGTGCCACCATTGCCGCCGCCATTGCCGCGCCCGCCCATCAGCACGCGCAACTGTTCGCGGCCCCGGTTCATCAGATCGTCGATTTCGGGAATCTGCGGCCCTTCGCCCGGACGCCGTGGTGGGCGCGGTGGTGGCAATCCATTGCCGTTACCACTGTTGCCGTTGCCCCGGTTATCGTCGCCGCCGCCCCCCCAGGGGCCCCCGTTATTGCCTGCCATCGTGTGTCAGTCTTCCTTGCATTGCGACCCTGATCGGGTCCGTCCATTGATAAATCGTGCCGCGCAGGCCAAAGTTCAAGTTGTCCTGACCGGCTTGCGCATGGTGACGAGTTCTTCGGCCATGGTCGGATGCACCGCACAGGTCCGGTCAAAATCCTCTTTCGTTGCACCCATCTTGATCGCGATGGCCGCCATCTGGATCATTTCGCCCGCATTGTCCGCGACGATGTGACACCCCAGAACCTTGCGTGTGTCGGCGCTGACGACGAGTTTCATCAGCACCCGTTGCGGCTGATCGATAAAGGCGGTCTGCATCGGGCGAAAGGCGGTGGAATATATCTCGACGCTTTCGCGGGCTGCGGCGGCGTCTTCGGTTTCGCCGATACTGCCCAGTTCCGGCTGCGTGAAGACCGCGCTGGCGATCAGGTCATGATCGACCGGGGTCGGGTTGCCCTTGAACACGGTTTCGACAAAGGCCATCCCTTCGCGGATCGCCACAGGGGTCAGTTCGACACGGCCCGTCACATCGCCGATCGCATAGATCGACGGGATGTTGGTCTGACTATAGTCATCAACCTTGATTTCACCGTGGCGGCCAAGGGTGACACCCGCGTCATCCAGCCCCAGATCATCGGTGCTGGCCGCCCGGCCCGTTGCAAACAGGACGTGGTCGAACACCATTTCCTGCCCGTTGCTGGCACGGGTCCAGACCGGACCGGATGCGGCGGCGTCGGTGGTGCTTTTGGGGTTGGCGGACAGGGTTGCGGCCTCTGCCGCGGGCAGGCCCATGGTGGCCGCGTGGACAGCGCCTGCCGCCGCATCCGACCCCGTGGGCGTGCGCGACTGCGGCGCATCGCCGGCTGCGCACATTTCGGTCACGGTCGTGCCCATGTGCAGGTCGATGCCGCGCTGGCGCATCTGTTCGGCCAGCAGACCGCGCGCTTCGTCGTCGAACCCCTTCAGGATCTGCGCGCCCCGGTGATACAGCGTCACCTTCACCCCAAACCCCGCCATGATACAGGCGAATTCGCAGGCGATATAGCCACCGCCCACGATCAGAAGGGTGTCCGGCAGCCGTTCCAGCAGGAACATGTCGTTGGACACCAGCCCCAGTTCGGCATTCACGATCTCTGGCCGGACGGGGTGGCCGCCGGTGGCGATCAGGATGTGCTTGGCGGTGACGGTCTGACCGCCCGCGATCTGCACGGTATGGGTATCCTTCAGCACCGCCCGCCCGTCGTGGATCGTGACATCCGACCCTTTCAGCAGGTTGCGATAGACGCCTTCCAGCCGGTCGAGTTCCGCATGCAGCTTGCCCCTGAACCGCGTCCAGTCGAAATCACCCAAGGTCGCGTCCCAGCCATAGCCGCGCGCTTCTGCGATCCGGTCACCATAGCCAGAGGCAAAGACCATCAGCTTTTTCGGCACGCAGCCCCGGATGACGCAGGTGCCGCCCATGCGGCTTTCTTCAGCCAGACCGACCTTTGCCCCGGTTTCGGCGGCCATCCGTGCTGCACGCACGCCGCCGGACCCACCGCCGATGACAAAAAGGTCGTAATCAAATGACATGGAACAGCCCCGTTCAAATTGTTTCGCAGCAACCTAGCGTCTGGCGCGCCGAAAGGCCAACCACTGTTGCAGCGGGTCACGACTGCGACAGTGCAGCGGCCGGTTCAGTCGTCCAGATCGGCAAACAGGTTGTCGGTTTCCAGAAAATCATAGCGGGTTTCGTCCACCTCGCCTTTGTTGATGTCGTGGACCGCAACGCGCCCGTCGCCGTAACCCGTGATGACGATGTCGCAGATGTCGATGAACAGCCCGTTTTCGACGATGCCGGGAATCTGGTTCAGCACCAGCGACAACTGGCGGGCATTGCCGATCCGGTTCAGATGCAGATCAAGGATGTGGTTGCCTTCGTCGGTAACGAAGGGGGTCTGACCATTCATCCGCAGGGTCGATGTGGACCCCAGCACATCCATGCCGATCAGCGCCTCTTCGACCAGCGCCTTTGACGTCTGCCAGCCAAAGGGGATCACCTCGACCGGCAAGGGAAACGCGCCCAGCGTCTCGACCCGTTTGGACACATCGGCGATCACGATCATCTGGTCGCTGGCGGTTGCCACGATCTTTTCCTGCAACAGCGCCCCGCCGCCGCCCTTGATCAGGTTCAGGGCGTGATCGAATTCGTCCGCCCCGTCGATCGTCAGATCAAGCCAGCGCGCCTCGTCCAGCGAAATCACCTCTATGCCGACATCGCGCGCCAGTTGCGCCGTGCGCTGCGAGGTGGGCACACCCTTGATGCGCAGACCGTCATCGCGCACCATTTCACCCAGACAGCGCACCAGCCACGCGGCGGTGGACCCGGTGCCCAGCCCCAGTTTCATGCCCGATTCCACATAGTCGCAGGCACGCTTGGCCGCGACGAATTTGGCTTTGTCGATGGGGGACAGATCAGCGGGCATGGCGCGGCTCCTTTTCACGATGGCCGCACCATAGGGGACACGCACAGGCGCGGCCACACCCAAACGCGCCCCGTCGCACCCTGTGGACGCAAAATGTCGCTTTCAGACTGACGCCGCCGGGCGGGCAGGTTAGGGTCGCGCCATGAACCCCGTCGTGCTGCATTACGCCCCTGACAACGCCTCGCTTTGCGTGCGGCTGGCGCTGGAATTTTCCGGGCGGCCCTATGTGACGTCACTGGTGGATCGCGGCAATGGCGGGTTGCTGACGCCGGATCATCTGGCGCGGCATCCGGGGGGGCAGATCCCGGTGCTGGACACCCCCGACGGTCCGGTGTTCGAGACGGCCGCGATCCTGTTGTGGCTGGCTGATGCAACACCCGGCAAACTGTTCCCCGCCGTGGGCGATCCCGCCCGGGCAGGCGCACTCAGCTGGTTGTTCTGGCTGTCGAACACGCTGCATCCGACGCTGCGGACCCTTTTCTATCCGGACCGGTATCTGCCCGCCGCCCCGTCCAGCCTGCGCCACGCGGCCCGGCACCGGATCGGCGACCACCTGACGGTGCTGGAGGAACGCTGGACCCCGGACCATCTGCTGCACATGTGCTATCTGGCCCCGATGCTGCGCTGGCCTGCCTTGTATGGCGGACCGACCGAATGGTTCGATCTGGCCCGCTGGCCGCGCCTGCACCGCTTTGCGCAGGTTTTTGAACAGGCCCCGCCCGCCCTGCGCGCCACAACGGCCGAGGGGCTGGGACGCACGCCTTTTTCGGCCCCGCAGCCCGCCGCCCCGCCCGAAGGACACCCGACCTGATGTTTCTGTCCGTCTTCGATCTGTTCAAGGTGGGGGTCGGCCCCTCGTCGTCCCATACCATCGGCCCGATGGTCGCAGCGGCCCGGTTTCTGGACCATCTGCGCGCCCAGCCCTTTCGCGTGGCCGGGGTGCAGGTGTCGCTGCACGGCAGCCTTGCGTTCACCGGGGTTGGCCATGCCACGGACCGGGCGGTGATCCTTGGTCTGGCAGGGATCAAGGCCGCGACCTATGACGCCGTGGCGGCAGAGGCTGCGTTGATCGTGGTGCGCGACACAAAGCGCGTGGCCCCGGATGGCCTGCCGTCGTTGCGGTTCGATCCGCTGCAGGATCTGATCTTTGATTTCGGCGCACCGCTGCCCGGGCACGCGAACGGCATGGTGTTCACCGGGCGGGACGCACAGGGCGATGCGGTGACCCGCGTCACCTATTATTCCATCGGTGGCGGATTTGTCGTGACCGATGCGGAACTGGCCGCCGGTGCGGGTGCGGACGACGGCCCTGCGGTGCCCTGGCCCTTTGCGACAGCGGCGCAGATGGTGCAGATGGCGCAGGATGCGGGCACCAGCATCGCCCAGATCAAGCGCGACAACGAATTGACGCGCCACAGCCGCCACGACCTTGATCTTGGGCTTGCGCGGATCTGGGCGGTGATGAACGCCTGCATCGACCGAGGACTTGCGACCGACGGCATTCTGCCCGGCGGGCTGCATGTGCGCCGCCGCGCGCGGGGCATCCATCAGGCGCTGTTGGCGGAACGCGGGCTGAACCAGCCCGCCCCCCATACCATCAACGATTGGATGAGCGCCTATGCCATGGCGGTGAACGAGGAAAACGCCGCGGGCGGTCAGGTCGTCACGGCCCCCACCAACGGTGCGGCGGGCGTGGTCCCGGCCACGATCCGCTATTGGCTGGACCATGTGCCGGGGGCCAGTGCCGCGCGGGTGCCGGAATTTCTGCTGACCGCCGCAGCCGTGGGCGGTCTGATCAAGGTCAATGCCAGCATTTCGGGTGCCGAATGCGGTTGTCAGGCAGAGGTGGGGTCCGCCGCCGCGATGGCGGCTGCCGGGTTGTGCGCCGTGCTGGGCGGCACCCCCGCCCAGATCGAAAACGCGGCAGAGATTGCACTGGAACACCACCTTGGCATGACCTGCGACCCGGTGCGCGGGTTGGTGCAGGTGCCTTGCATCGAACGCAACGGGTTGGGCTGCATCAAGGCGGTCAGCGCCGCCAGTCTGGCCTTGCGCGGTGACGGGGTGCATCTGGTCCCGCTTGATGCGGCGATCGAAACGATGCGCCAGTCCGGGGCCGACATGTACCATAAATACTAGGAAACGTCGCTTGGGGGTTTGGCCGTCAATGTTCCGAACTGCTGAGATGACCCCGAACTTTGTGCCTATGGCCCGGGTCCGCCCCCCGGTCATCGCGCGATGAACCCGCCTGACCGCATTCTGCCGGGCATCCTTTTGATGCTGGGGTTCTGCGCCACGGCCCCGCTGATTGATGCCGCGTCAAAGCTGGCGGCCGTGACCCTGCCGGTCGGCCAGATCACCACGGCGCGGTTTGTCGTGCAGGCCGCCCTCATGGCGCCGGTCTGTCTGTGGCTGGGGCAATCGTTGCGGCTGCCGCCTGCGCTGTGGTTGCAGATGGTCGCCCGTGCGGTGTGCCTGATCGTGTCGACCTATTGCTTTGTCGCGGCGTTGACCGTGATGCCGATGGCGGATGCGCTGGCCATCGCCTTTGTCGAACCGTTT
>JBBREW010000097.1:0-8356 GCA_038225335.1 Rhodobacterales bacterium | reverse complement strand
CGGCTGGCGGGCGGCAGGCGATCCCGCAGGTTCTGCGGCACGCCCAGCAGATCCAGCACCGCGCTTGCGGGGCCTTCATGTCGGTGGCCGATCTCTTGCAAGCTGACGATATGCGCTGTGACGCCCACTGCGGTTGCAATGCGCCGCGCCTCTGCCGATAGGTCGATCAGGTCGGGGAATTGGGCCCGGAACGCCGTCGCATCGGTCCGCAGGTGGATGGACCGCAGCAGATGCCCGTAAACGGACCTGATCCAGCCTTCGCTGTCGCGCACTGTGTACAGGAATGTGATCTGCACATCTGCGCCAAAGCGTTGCCGCAGGGCTGCGGTGATCTGATGGCCCAGCGGCACGGCAACAGAGGCATAGTTGCGGATCAGCCGACCCGGCAACCGCCGGTGACCGGGCATTGATCCACTGAATGTTTCGCGCGACAGCACGATGACGGGCGCATCCGGGATGCGGGCCAGAAACCGGTCAAAGGATCGCCGAAACGCCTTTAACCGCCACGGATACGGCTTTTGCCCGTAAATCCGCGCCGCACTGCCAGCTGCCATGAAATCAGCCTTGCCGTAGAACGACAGATAGGGCTTCAGCGCGCGGCGGTTCTGTCCAAGCCAGCTTTGCAGACTGGATGTTCCCGTCTTGTGAAACCCCGGATGAACGACGACATGCACCATTCCTCAGACCCTGCGCCAGCCGCCCAGATCGGCGGTCTCGGCCAGACGCGCCTTTTCGGCCTGCACCGCCTTGTCGGACAACTGGCTGCGGTTGAGATCAAGGAACTGATGCCACATGCCCTCGTCCGGTCCGGCGTTGCCTTGTCCGACCGGCCGCAGGGCGGCGCGCGTGGCATCAGACAGATCCAGCAGGTCGCAGACCGCACCACCGGGCCCCAGAGGATGCTGGCGCATATCATCCAGCGCCAAGGTCGCAACCGGCACGTCACCCACGGCGGCCGCCACATCGGCTGCCACGCCCGTCAGGTCCGCCGCGGCGGCAAAGCGGTCGGCAAAATCCGCAGGTCCCGACGTCAGGCGGTGGCCCCGCAGGTGGTGGCGATAGGCGCTGAACAGCCAGCTGTCGGCATCGCGGGTGGTCAGCAGGATCTGCAGGCGGGCATCGGGATGGCGTTCCTCGAAATAGGCGCACAGCAGCGCCACCAGCGTTGGTGCCGCGTCATAGCGATCCACATCCGGCCAGCCGGGCAAATGTCCCAGCAATCCTTCGCAGGACACAACGACACCCTGACCGGGGCGGACGCCAGCCTCTGCCAGGGCGGCATCAAGGGCTGGCACCAGATCCAGCAGGTCGACCGGACTGGTGCTGCGCGAAAAACGACAGGCCATGCGCACCACGGGCTTCAGATGCCGCAGCATCACGGGTGTCACATGCGGCGACAGGGCATCGCGGTTCGACCATAGAAAATGCTGCACGGAACTGGTGCCCGTCTTGTGGAACCCCGGATGCAGCAGGATCGTGGTCATGACGCGGAAAACAACCCGTCCGGCGGGTCCGCGATGATCCGCCCTGTTGCCAGATCGACCGTCGGCACAAGCGCCTGCGTAAAGGGCAGCAGCACGGTTTCCGCCTGCCCCGGCACGGCGATATCCAGCAGATCGCCCGCGCCGTGATCGACCACGCGCACCACCCGGCCCAGCAGAACGCCGCCGGTATCCATCACGTCCAGCCCTTGCAGATCGGCGTAATAGTATTCGTCGTCGGCGGTGGCGGGCAGGGCGCTGCGGTCGGCGAACAGGTCGGTATTGGACAGCGCGTCGGCGTCCTCCTTGGTGATCACACCGTCAAGACGCGCGGTAAAGCCGCCCTGAATTTGCCCGGTCAGCACGATCTGGGCAAAGGTGCGGCCCGCGTCCGTCGTCAGGGGGGTATAATCGGCGATGGCGGCGGGATCGGCGCAAAAGGATTTCAGCCGCACTTCGCCACGGACGCCAAAGGACCCGGACAGACGGCCCACGATGACCCGTGATGGTGATGGTGTGTCAGACATGGACGACCCTCTTCTTGGCGGGGGGCTGGGGTCAGCCCCCGGCAAAGCAGCGGGGCAGCGGTGGGGCCAGACCAGCATGGTCCGGCCCCTTTTTACAGGGTTTATTCCTGTGCTGCGGCTTCTTCGGCAGGTGCCTCTGCGGGCGCTTCGGCGGGGGCGTTGGCTGCGTCGTCGATCGCCTTTTGCTTGGCGGCCTTTTCTTCGGACCGCTTCACGGCTGCCTTGCCCGGCGCGCCTTTTTTCAGGTTCGAGCGGTCTTTTTTCGGCAGGGTGCCAGCGGCTTCCAGCATGCGGGCGACACGGTCGGTCGGCGTCGCGCCCTGACCCAGCCAGTACTGGATGCGTTCCATGTCCAGACGGACGCGGTTTTCATCGTCCTTGGACAGCATCGGCGCATAGGTGCCCAGCTTTTCCTTGAAACGGCCATCGCGGGGCATGCGGCTGTCGGCAGCAACGATCGAATAGTAAGGCCGCTTTTTAGAGCCGCCGCGGGCAAGACGAATTTTCATAGCCATGAGTAGAGAGTCCTTTTTTTGGCAGACGTGACGGAAAACCCGTCAGGATTGGTGTTGTTCGTGGTGGTGGATGACTTCCTGAATGATGAAGTTCAGGAATTTCTTGGCAAACTCGGGGTCCAGATCGGCCGCGGTTGCAAGATCGGTCAGGCGGGCAATCTGTGCCGCCTCGCGCTGGGGGTCGGACGGCGGCAAGGCGTGGTCCGCCTTCAGCCGGCCAACGGCCTGCGTGTGTTTGAAACGTTCGCCCAGCGTATAGACAAGGATCGCGTCCAGCCGGTCGATGCTGGCGCGGTGATCCTTGAGGACGGCTGCGGCGCGGGCTGTGTCGTCGGTCACAGCGGATACTCTGGCCGGGCATACCGCCACGCCTGACAGCCGTCGTGATCGGCTGCTGCGTCGCGGGTGGCACCCAGACGCTGGGCCAAGGCGATGGCGCGGGCGTTATCCGGGTCGATATAGCTGACCAGCGTATCAAAGCTCAGGGCGTTCCATGCGTTGTTGCGCGCCTTTTCGGCGGCTTCAAAGGCGTATCCCTGACCTTCTGCTTCTGCTGTGAACAGAAACCCAAGTTCGGGTTCCGGGTCGCCCGTTTCATGCCCCAGCAGCACAAAGCCAAGGATGCGCTTGTCGTCCTGATGTTCGACGGTCCACATGCCGCAACCGCGCAAAATCCAGCTGGCGGTCAGCTGGATGAAATCGTCCCAGGCGCCTTCGCGGGTCAGGGGACCGGACACATAGCGGCCACGGTCAGAGGTCACGAGGTCGGCAAAGGCGTCGAAGTCGTCCATGTAGGGGCCGCGCAGAAAGCAACGGTCGGACGCGATGCGCGGCAGCGCCTGCACCAGCCGGTCGGCGGCGATGGCGGCCTGCCCTGTCGGGGCCTGTTCCCAAGGATGGATGGTCATGACGATACCTTTGCTGTGGGGCTGAATGGGGCGGGATGGCGCCAGACCGCGCAGTCGGGATAGGCCGCAGGGGATGCGGCCTGCGCGTCGCGGGTGGCGCCCAGCCGTTCGGCCAAGGCCACGGACCGCCGGTTGCCGGGGGCGATATAGCTGACGGCGGTGGTCCATCCTAGCACGTCAAAGGCATGCGCGATGGCGGCACGGGCGGCTTCGGTCGCAAGCCCGGTGCCTTCGGTCAGGGGGTCGAACATCATCCAGCCGATTTCGGTTTCGGGCCAGTCGGGCGGTGTCCATGGCCCGATCAGGCCGATCGCTGCCGCGTCATCGCGCCGCGTGACCGCCCACATGCCAAAACCGAAGATGTCCCAATGGCCGAGTTCCGCGGCGAAACTGCGCCAGATGCGTCCCAGATCACCGCGCTGGGCAAAATCCCCGGCCCGGTCCGACATCATGAAGTCGCGAAAGGCTGGCCAGTCGGCAGCCGTAGGGCGCCGCAGCGTCAGCCGTGCCGTGTCCAGTGTGGTCGGGTGCATATGCATCAGACGAAACCCCGCAGGGCGCGGAGGCAGGATGCCTCCGGCGGGAGTATTTCGAAAAAAGCGAGGCGGGCGGGCTGCATCAGTTATTTCTTCTTGCCGAAACCGGACAGGTTGGCGGGCAGTTTCATGCCGCCGCCCATGCCGCCAAAGCCGGGCATGCCGCCGCCGGGCATCTTGCCTTGCAGGGCTTTTGCGGCCTCTTGCATGGCGGCCGGATCGTTCGCGTCGGGCATGCCGCCTTTGCCCATCATCTGTTTCATCGCGTTCTTGAGCATGCCGCCCTTGCCCATCTTTTTCATCATGTCGGCCATCTGGCGGTGCTGTTTCACCAGCTTGTTCAATTCCGACACTTCGAGGCCGGCACCCTTGGCGATCCGTTTCTTGCGGCTGGCGGCCATCAGGTCGGGGTTGGCGCGTTCGGCCTTGGTCATGGAGTTGATCAGCGCGATCTGACGGCGCAGGATGCTGTCGTCGATGCCTGCGGCGTCCATCTGCTTGGACATCTTGCCCATGCCGGGGATCATCCCCATCATGCCTTCCATGCCGCCCATTTTCAGCATCTGATCCAGCTGCATTTTCAGGTCGTTCATGTTGAACCGGCCCTGCTGGAACCGCTTCATCATCTTTTCGGCTTGCTGCGCCTCTATCGTGGCCTGCGCTTTTTCCACAAGCGCGACGATGTCGCCCATGCCAAGGATGCGGCCGGCGATGCGCGACGGCTCGAAGGTTTCGATGGCGTCCATCTTTTCGCCAAGGCCGACAAACCGGATCGGCTTGCCGGTGATGGCCCGCATCGACAGGGCTGCACCGCCGCGTCCGTCGCCGTCCATCCGGGTCAGCACGACACCGGTGACGCCGATCTTGGCGTCGAATTCCTGTGCGACATTCACCGCGTCCTGACCTGTCAGGCCATCGACCACCAGCAGCGTTTCGCGGGGATTGGCCACGTCGCGCACGGCGGCGGCCTGTGCGATCAGTTCCGCGTCGATGTGCAGGCGACCGGCGGTATCGAGCATGTAGACATCATAGCCGCCCAGCGCGGCCGCGGTCTTGGCGCGCTTGGCGATCTGGACAGGCGTTTCGCCCTTGACGATGGGCAGCGTATCGACACCGATCTGCAGGCCGAGGATCGCCAGCTGTTCCATGGCCGCAGGGCGGTTGGTATCGAGCGAGGCCATGAGGACGCGCTTGCCCTCGCGGTCTTTCAGGCGTTTTGCCAGTTTCGCGGTCGTCGTCGTCTTGCCGGACCCTTGCAGGCCGACCATCAGGATGGGGGCGGGCGGGTTGTCGATCTTCAGCGCGCCGGGGTCGGTGTCACCGGTCAGCATCCGTTCCAGTTCGTCATGGACGATCTTCACGACCTGCTGACCGGGGGTGATGGATTTCGTGACAGCCTGCCCGGTCGCCTTGTCCTGCACCGCGGCGACAAAGTCCCGCACGACAGGGAGGGAGACGTCGGCTTCGAGCAGGGCAACGCGGACTTCGCGCAGGGCGGTTTTCACGTCGTCGTCGGACAACGCGCCCTGTTTTGTCAGCTTGTCGAAAACGCCTGACAGGCGGTCTGATAGGTTCTCGAACATCGGCGCGGGCCTCGCTTTGTCGGGACATCGGGTCTGCGGTGGGACCGGACGTAAAATGCAGTAACGCCCCCGTGGGCGCAACGCGCTGACGGGGGGCGATCCCCTGACAGGCAAGGGACCGGAAGGCACAGCTTCCGGGATTGGACCTGGGGTTACCTGTCCTGCAGGGCAGAGTCAAGGCACGGGGGGCGTTCAGGTTGGTCGGGCGGTCGCTGCATGGTCTGCCAGAAACCGGCCCACCGTCGCCACACTGCGATCAGCCTCTGGGGTGAGGCCCACGCCCATGTGCCAGACATGGGGCAGGCCGGTCGACGCCTCGAACGTGACGGACACGCCCTGGGATCGCAGGTGGTCCGCCATCAGCCGGGCATCGTCGAACAGCACCTCTGTCGTGTCGGTCTGGATCAGGACCGGGGGCGCGCCGGTGAACTGGCCCAGAACCGGAGAGGCATCGGGGGCACAGGGGTCCGCCCCCGCCAGATAGGCGGCCACTCCCCGCGCACCCCAGCGGGTCGAGACGAGCGGATCACGCTTGCGGTTGGTCTGTAGCGTTGCATTGCGCAGCCGCAGATCGGTGATGGGGCACAGGGCCGCGACGGCTGCGGGGGGCTGCAACCCCTTGGCGATGATCCGGTGCAGCAGGGACAGCGCGATATTGCCACCCGCGCTGTCACCCACCAGCGTCAGCGGACCGCTGCGCGGGTCATCGGACAGGGCGCGCCATGCGGCCTCTGCGTCGTCGACGGCGGCGGGCCAGGGGTGTTCGGGGGCCAGGCGGTAGTTCAGGAACACCGCGCGCTGCCCTGCCGCCTGTCCCAGCCGGGCAACAAGGTGGCGATAGCCGCGCAGGTTCCCCATGACAAAGGCACCGCCATGAATATACAGTAGAGTGCCATTCGGGTGGTCCTGCCCCAGATCGCAGGCGGTGCAGGTGCGCTGCCCCAGCCGCAGCGGTTGCTGCACCAATCCGCGCGGGGTGCGCTGGGCGATCACTGCGTTCAGGGTGAACAGCCTGCGCAGGATGGCCGGATTGCGCACCATCGCCAAAAGCGGTTTCTGCACGAACCGGGCGTTCAGCGTGGCAAGGGTCTGCGGCAGGGAATGCATATGCGTTATCTTTGGGCTGCGGACGCCGGGGTCAAGCGTCATGCGCGGGGTGGCGGCATTTAGACGTTGCGCTGACGAACGAAATTGCCGAAATCTGGCGCTGACGTTCCTTATCGCACAGGGTTGCACAATGGACAGCTGGGACGAAATCCGCACGGCATTTCAAGTGGCACGGGCGGGGACCGTCAGCGGGGCCGCCGATGCGCTGGGTGTGCACCATGCCACGGTCATTCGTCACATCGACGCGATCGAAGGGCGGCTGGGCGTCAAGCTGTTCCAGCGCCATGCCCGCGGTTACACCCCGACCGAAGCGGGGGTGGACCTGCTGCGGGTCGCACAGGCCACGGACGAGCAGTTCACGCAACTGGCCGGGCGCATCCGGGGGTTGGGCGACGGGGTGCGCGGCGATCTTGTCATCACCTCTCTGGCGGCGCTGGGGCCGGTGTTGATGCCTGTGATGGTGGCCTTTCAGCAGGAATACCCTGAAATCCGGCTGCAGTTTCTGACCGGTGACCGGGTGTTCCGTCTGGAATACGGCGAAGCACATGTCGCGATCCGGGCGGGCGCACAACCGGCAGAGCCGGACAACGTTGTGCAGCCCTTGGTGAGCCAGCGGGTCGAACTTGTCGCCTCTGACAGCTATATCGCGCGGTATGGTCGGCCATCGGGCGTGGATGATCTGCCGAACCATATCTTTGTGTCCCATGTCGAAGAGCCGCACCGCGCGCCGTTCTTTCGCTGGTTGCACGACAAGGTCGGCCCGGACCGCATGGTGTTCCGGGCAACCGATATGCGCATGATGACCGATGCCATTCTGGCTGGCGCCGGGATCGGGTTCGTGTCCGGCCTTGAACTGCCGCTGCATCCGACCCTGTCGCCGGTCGTGCCATCGCAAGAGGACTGGTCCGCGCCGTTGTGGCTGGTGACCCATGTTGACCTGCACCGCAGCGTCAAGGTGCAGTCATTCCTGACCTTTCTGAAACGCCACGCAGCACATTGGGCGGTCTGAGACAGCGTTCGATCGTGTTATGGACGGGGTCGAACGCCCCGATCTGACAGGCACGAAACCGCCTGAAACCAGCGCAAGGTTTGCCTGATTTCGACCCTTGGGATGAAACCCCTACAGGGGGCGGGACGTTTGCCCGGCATGAACGTAACCAAAGGATAGATCATGGAAAACCAAAGCAACCTGATTGATTCAAGCCGCGTGAACGGGACCGATGTCTATGGGTCCGACCGGGAAAAGATCGGTCACATCGACCATCTGATGATCGACCGCCAGTCCGGCAATGTGGCTTATGCCGTCATGAACTTTGGCGGGTTTCTGGGCATGGGTGAAGACAACCAGCCGCTGCCGTGGAAATCATTGCGCTATGACCAAAGCCTTGACGGCTACATCACGGATATCACGAAGGACCAGCTGACAGGCGCGCCGGCCGGTGAAACCCAGTGGGACCGTGACCGCGATTATGAAACCCGGCTGCATGGCCATTACGGCATGACACCCTATTGGATGTAACCGCAGCGCCCGACATCGCGTCGACACGCAAACCACGGGGCAGGGTCAGCCGATCCTGCCCCTTTGTCCGCCGGTCTGCCCCCGGTCCAACAGCAGATGGTCAAGGATCACACAGGCCATCATCGCTTCGCCGACGGGCACGGCGCGGATACCGACGCAGGGATCGTGACGGCCTTTTGT
>JBBREW010000096.1:0-8356 GCA_038225335.1 Rhodobacterales bacterium | reverse complement strand
CCATCGGAATCGTCATTTTCGCTCAGGATTTCGCCATCGGCGTTGATCAGTTTCAGGGTGGGATCGGCGTCGCTGTTGACGGCGGTGATGCTGATGGCGGTCGCAGCATTCAGGGTGAAGCTGGCAAAGGGTTGATCCGCCGCGCTGCTGCTGGATCGCAGGGCGGTGGCACCCAGCACACCCAGATCGGTCGCATCGGTGCAGCCTTGCACCAAATCCGCAGGCATCTGCGCGGCGTCCATGCCGGGGGTCAGGGCTTCCATCTCTGTCAAACCGACGCGGACAAAGGCGGTCATCGGCGAATCGTCGAAACTGCGGACAATCGCGCAATAGGTGCCGGCGGACAGCGGCGTTTCGATCCGGGCAGCCCCGTTGCCGCCCGAATCGTCGTCGGTCGCCACCTCTGTCCCGCTGGCGTCCAGCACGCGCAGGACGGCGTCACCGTTGCCACGCGCGGCGGCCTCTATCCGGATATCGGCGTCCGCGCTCAGGCTGAACAAGGCGATATATTCGTTGCCGTTCAGGACCAATGCCATCTGTTCGGCATAGGTGTCGGCGGTGGCGATGTCGGATGTATCCGCCGCATCGCTGATCCACTGACCGCTGGCGATGTCCGGGCCGCAGACCGTGTCCTGCGCCGCAAGTGGACCCGCAACGGGGATGGCAATGGCGAGGGTCAGGGCACTTGTGGTCAAAAGACGAAGCATGGCAGGTCACCTTTTCGTGAATGATGCGCTGACGCTACGCCGGATCAACCCCCGCAGGCTAGCCCTGCTGTGTGGTGGCGATCCTGCGCTGTGGGGTTTCCTGCATGGTCACAGTGACCCTGATACAACGAAAAAACCGGACTGCGTTTTCACGCAATCCGGTTTTGTTGTCTGTTCTTGACGCAGCAACCCAAGAAGGGACGCGGCGACGCCGGTATCAGCCCTGACGGGCCTTGAACCGGGGTTGTGTCTTGTTGATCACATAGACACGGCCCTTGCGGCGCACGACGCGGCAATCGCGGTGGCGCTGCTTGAGCGAGCGGAGAGAGTTGCGCACTTTCATTTTGAAAGGCTCCTCTTGTCGCGGCGCGGCGGTTGCGCCTTGGGTTACAGTCAAGGGGCCTGACAGACCCCCGCGAATTCTGGTGGACGATACTGGGATCGAACCAGTGACCCCTTCGATGTCAACGAAGTGCTCTACCGCTGAGCTAATCATCCATTCCGTTTGCTGTCTGCCAATGCCCCTGAATGACCAGTGGCGCGGGCAGAACCGCGTCGGGTAGGCGGTCTATAAAAGGATCATCCGGGGGGATCAAGGGCTTTTGCTGTTTTCTATAATCGCGCTATCTGTGGGTCCTAACAGGAGCTTTGGATGATCCACGCGGCCTATCACCTTTTGCGTCCTGCGGTGCCCGCAGGTTGCGTGATCTTTGCGTCGCCCCACAGCGGCCGCGAGTATGAACCCAGTTTTCTGGACCAAAGCAAGCTGGACGCCAGCGATATCCGGTCATCCGAAGACGCGTTCGTCGACGATCTGATCCGGGCGGCCCCCGACCACGGGGCGACCTTGCTGCTGGCCCGCGTGCCGCGCGCCTATGTGGATTTCAACCGTGCCGCAGAAGAACTTGATCCCGCGCTGATCGAAGGCATCCGGCGGATGCCGCCGAATCCACGGGTTGCCAGCGGTCTGGGTGTCATCCCGCGCGTCGTCGCGGGGGGGCGTGCGATTTATGACGGCAAGCTGCCCTTGGCACAGGCGCACGCACGGCTGACCGCCTGTTGGCATCCGTGGCATGACCAGTTGCAGACCCTGCTGGACGAGGCGCACCGGGGCTTTGGGCGCGCGATCCTGATCGACTGCCATTCCATGCCGCACGAGGCGCTGGACAATGTCGTGGGGTCGGGCGGTCTGCGCCCGGATGTCGTCATCGGTGACCGGTTCGGATCATCGGCGTCGGGGCATATCGTGGCGGCGGTGGAACGTATCCTGACGCATGCAGGGTTGCGTGTTGTGCGCAACATGCCCTTTGCCGGGGCCTATGTGACGCAGCATTACGGCAGGCCCCAGCATCATCAGCACGCCATCCAGATCGAAGTGGACCGCAGCCTTTACATGGACGAATCGTCGCTTGAAAAGCGGCCGGATTTCGACGACTTCCAGCGCCTGATGACCGGCGTGGTCGCGCAGATCGCAGCACTGGGTGCGGCGGGTGACGCGGCGCTTGCGGCGGAATAACCCCTGTTTTCTGGATGAGTGCGATGTCTGACCTGATTCCTGCCGACCTTGCCCCCCTGGTGGCGCTGGGTCTGCTGCTTTTGTTGCTGGCGGCCTTCATCTGGGAAAAATATCCGCCCGATGTGACCGCGGCAGGGGCCGCAGGCCTGTTCATCGTGCTGGGTCTGGTGCCGGTCGATCTGGTGCTGGGGGTGTTTTCAAACTCTGCCCCTATCACGATTGCAGCCATGTTCGTGCTGTCTGGTGCCCTTGTGCGCACCGGTTTGCTGGAAGCGTTGTCCAACCGGATTATCCGGCTGGCCGATATCAGCCCTGCGGCGGCGGCTGGCGCGTTCATCACGGCCACGATTCTGGGGTCCGCCTTTGTGAACAATACGCCCGTTGTTCTGGTCCTGATCCCTGTCGTGATCCGGCTGGCGCGGTCGATGGATATCGCGGAAACGCGGCTGCTGATCCCGCTGTCCTATGTGGCGATCATGGGTGGCACGCTGACCCTGATCGGCACGTCCACCAACATTCTGATCTCTGGTGTCGCGACTGATCAGGGGCTTGCGCCCTTTGGCATATTCGAAATCGCGCCTGTCGGTCTGGTTGTGATCGTCACGGGTCTGGTGGCCTTGGGCATCCTTGGGCCACTGTTGCTCCCGTCCCGCAGCGGCGGGATGGACAATGCCGAAACCCGCGACGCCGTCTATCTAACGGAGGTCCGCGTCACAGAGGATTTCGGCAGCATCGACACCCCATTGGGAGAGATTGCATCCTTTGGCCATGCCGGGTTGCAGGTCACAGGTGTGCGTCAGGGTGGCGTGCTGCGGCGTGCGCAGCTGGCAGACCATGTCGTCTTGGCCGGAGACGAACTGATCCTGCGCGCGACGATGTCGGAATTGCTGACGCTGCATGCCGCACCGGGTCTGGTGATCGGATACAGGCGCGGCGCGGCGCCGGCGGGGGCTGCTGAAAGCGACCTTGTCGTGGCAGAGGCAATGGTGACCGCCGGTCGCCGGGGCGGCAATCAGACCCTTGATCAGATGTCGATCGGCTATCGCCACGGCATGCGGGTGTTGGGGGCGCATCGCCACGGCCACCAGATCGGCCCCGACCTGCGCACGGTCAAGCTGCGGGCAGCGGATTCCCTGCTGCTGGAAGGCAGCCCCGGTGCCTTTGAACAGCTGTCCGCTGCGGGCGACATGATGACTGTGACCCTGTCATCCGGGCGCGCTTATCGCCGCACACGGGCACCGCTCGCCCTGCTTGCCTTGCTGGCGGTGGTCGGGTTGTCGGCGCTGAACGTGGCCCCGATTGCCGTGCTGTCGCTGGTGGCCGTCAGCGCGATCCTGATCCTGCGCTGCATCGACAGCGACGAGGCGTGGGGCGCCATCGACGCACAGATCCTTGTGTTGATCTTTGCCATGCTGATCGTCGGTGTCGGTTTGCAGGAAACCGGGGCGGTGCAGCTGATCGTGGATACGCTTGCGCCGTTCCTGAACGGGTTGCCGCCGATCATGCTGTTGGCGGCGCTGTATCTGGTCACGTCGATCCTGACGGAGATGGTGACCAATTCCGCCGTGGCGGTCATTCTGACACCGATTGCGGTCGGGCTGGCGGCACAGGCGGGGGTTGATCCCCGGCCACTGGTGGTCGCTGTGATGTTCGGTGCCTCTGCCAGTTTTGCCACGCCCATCGGGTATCAGACAAATACGCTGGTCTATGGGGCGGGTGATTACCGGTTTTCTGATTTCCTGAAGATCGGCGTGCCGATGAACCTTGTCGTGGGCCTTGCGGCCGTGCTGGCGATCCCGGTGTTTTTCCCGTTCTGATCTAGCGCAGGGCGCGGCCCTTGATGATCGCGGCATCACCGAACCGCTGCCGGATGGCATCCGCGGCGCGTTCGGCGCTGGCGCGTCTGGCCGCATCGGGGTCCAGCAGATCGGCGGTCAGGTCTGCTTGCGCACCGGGCGTCAGGTCCGACAATCCGACGCCCAACAGGCGGTAGGTGGGATGCGGCGCTGCTGCGTCGAACAGGCTGCGCGCCGTGCGATAGATGGTATCGGCCATCTGTGTCGGGTGCCGCAACGACTGCCGCCGGGTCAGCAGGCCATGATCGCTGCGCTTGAGCTTCAGTGTCACGACGCGCCCCGCCATGTCCTTGGCCTTGGCCCTTGCGCTGACCTTTTCTGCCAGCCGCCAGATATGGCCATCCAGAATGTCCGCATCACCGGTGTCGTCGTGAAATGTCGTTTCATTCGACAACCCACGCACCGGAGTATGGGGGCTGATACGCCGCCCGTCCTGCCCGCGGGCCAGCTGCCACAGCCGGTCCCCCATCCCGCCAAAGCGGTCGTTCAGATCACGGCGGTCCCAGCGCAGCAGGTCATCAAAGGTGCGGATGCCCGCGCTGGCCAGACTGTCCTGCCCCACGGCACCGATGCCCCAGATCAGGCGCACCGACCGGGGCCGCAGGAACGCCGTCGTCTCTGCTTCTCCGATCAGGGAAAACCCGCGCGGCTTGTCCAGATCCGATGCGACCTTGGCCAGAAACTTGTTATGGCTCAGCCCGATGGACCCGGTCAGTCCCAATTCGTCCTGCATCCGTTTGACCAGCCGGGCGAGCATGACCGCAGGTGGCGCGCCGTGCAGTCGCGCCGTGCCGGTCATGTCCAGAAACGCCTCGTCCAATGACAGGGGTTCGACGACAGGTGTCAGATCGTCCATCATGGCGCGGATGGCGCGGCTCGCTTCGACATAGGCCGCGAATCGCGGTTTCACGATCACCGCGTCCGGGCAAAGTTTCAGCGCCTGGAACATCGGCATCGCCGATTTCACACCCCGGATACGGGCGATGTAGCAGGCGGTGGACACCACACCGCGCCGCCCGCCGCCGATGATGACCGGCTTGTCGGCCAGCGCGGGATTGTCCCGTTTTTCGACCGAGGCGTAAAAGGCATCGCAGTCCATATGCGCGATGGTCAGATCGAACAGTTCGGGATGCGTGGTCATGCGCGGGCTGTGACAGGCCGGACACCGCCGCGCGGTATCGCATGTCATCAGGCAATCGCGGCACAGGCTGGGCATGGGGGCAGGATACGCGCGACAGGCCTTGCCGACAACGGGGCGCGTCGCGGCAGTCAGACTTTGGGACTGGCGCTGCGCCACGGCGGGGGGGTAAACCTGCCGCGCAAGCGAAGGGGTCTGCCATGGGATATCTGTTGGGCGTCGATACCGGCGGCACCTATACCGACGCGGTCCTGCTGGACGCAGAGGCGACATGCGTGCTGGCCAAGGCCAAGGCCCTGACCAGCCGCCCTGACCTGTCGATCGGCGTGGCGGGTGCGATCGACGCGGCCATCGCGCTTGCGGGAATCCCTGCGACCGAGATTGCATTGGTGTCGCTGTCCACGACCCTGGCCACCAATGCGCTGGTCGAAGGACAGGGCGGGCGCATCGCACTGGTGTTCATCGGGTTCGACGCGGACGAAGTGTCCCGCGCCGGGTTGCAGGATGCCCTGCGCGGCGATCCGGTCATCGTGCTGGCAGGGGGGCACGGCCACGCCGGAACCGAAATCGCACCGCTGGATCTGGATCACCTGCGCGACAGCCTGTCCACCCTGACCGGGATCACGGGCTATGCGGTTGCGGCCCGTTTTGCCACGCGCAATCCGGCGCACGAACTGGCGGCGGCCGATCTGATCTGCGCGGTCACCGGGTTGCCCGTCACCTGTTCGCACGAATTGTCCGCCGCCCTTGGCGGGCCAAAGCGGGCGCTGACGGCGGTGTTGAACGCCCGGCTGATCGGTCTGATCGCCGGTCTGATGACGGCGGTAGAGGCGCATCTGACCCGGATCGGCGTTACCGCGCGGCTGATGGTGGTGCGGGGTGACGGCGCGCTGATTCCGGCGGATCTTGCACGTGCCCGCCCGATCGAGACGATCCTGTCCGGTCCTGCGGCCTCTGTCGCCGGTGCCGGATGGCTGACTGACGAAACCGACGCGCTGGTGGCCGATATCGGTGGCACGACGACGGATATCTGCCAGCTGGTCGACGGTCGCCCCCGGATCGACCCGCAGGGTGCGATGGTCGGTGGTCTGCGCACGATGGTCGAGGCGGTGGCGATGCGGACATGGGGTCTGGGTGGCGATTCGACGGTGTCCGTGACCGAAGGACTGGCGGGCGATCTGTACCTTGGTCCCCGGCGGGTCATGCCTGTGGCGCTGCTGGCCGTTTCTTGCCCGGACCTTGTGCATGGGGTGCTGGATACCGCGCTGGCCCGTGACGGGGCGGCGGGCGATGCGGCGGTCTTTGTCGTGCCGCTCTGGACGCAGTTCCCCCCCGATCTGGATAAAAGAGAGGCGGTCGTTGCCGACCGTCTGACCCAAGGGCCTGCCTCCCTGTCGGATGTGGCCGTGACACGGCTGGATCAACCGGCGGTCATGCGGTTGGTCACGCGGGGGTTGGCGGTCCTGTGCGATGTGACACCCTCGGACGCAGCGCATGTCCTTGGTCTGTCGGACCGCTGGGACAGCGTCGCCGCCCAAAAGGCGCTGACCCTGTTCGCCCGCAAGCGGCGTGGCGATGGCACCCGGATCGCGCCTGATGCGGTGACGCTGGCCGGTCGGATCGTCGCGCAGGTCACGGCGCAGACGGTGGATTGTGTTCTGCAGGCGGCCTTTGCGGACGATGCGCGCGACTGGGGCGGTGTTCCGGCGGACAGGCTGTCGCAGCACCCGCTGACACTGGCGGGCTTGGACGGTCATTCCGGGCTGATCGCTGCACGGCTGACCCTTGGGGTACCGGTGATCGGATTGGGTGCCTCTGCCGCGCTGTTCTATGGCGCGGTGGGGGACCGGTTGGGAACGCGGATGATCGTCCCCGAACACGCGGATGTGGCCAATGCCATCGGGGCGGTCGTCGGGCAGGTCGTGATGCAGGCGAGAGGCAGCGTGACGGCACCGGGACCGGGTCAGGTCGTGGCGCATCTGGACACCGGGCCGCGCACCTATACCAGCGCCGACGCCGCCCTGGCGGCACTGGAACAGGACCTGACCGCACAGGCCCTGCGCCGCGCTGCTGATGCGGGTGTGACCGATCCGCAGGTCAGCGTCACGGCGGACATCAATCGCGCGACGATCGAAGGGCAAGAGATGTTTTTCGGTGCCGCGCTGTGCGTGACGGCCCGGGGTCGCCCGCGGATTGCCCATGACTGACGGCACCGCGACTGCAGATCACGTTCCTGTCAGACGGATTGTGCCATGTGGCAGACTGCGCCAGAACAAAATGACACGCAGGACACGCCTTACATGCTAGACCGCAGCGCCCGCCGCCTGATCGACCCGACGGTGAACCGGATGGGCCGCGCTATGGCTGACCGGGGGTGGACCGCCAATGTCGTGACGCTGCTGGGCTTCGGTCTGGGGATGCTGGCGGCTGTGACGATTGCGCTGGGCGCACCGGGTCTGGCGTTGCTGCCACTGCTGGCCAGCCGCGTGGCGGACGGCCTTGACGGGGCGGTGGCCCGGGCCACAACCCGCACGGATTTTGGCGGTTATCTGGATATTGCGTGCGATTTTGCTTTTTACGCGGCTGTTCCGCTGGCTTTTGTGTGGCTGGACCCCGATGCCAACGGGTTGGCCGGGGCCGCGCTGCTGGCGTCGTTCTATGTGAACGGCACAAGCTTTCTGGGTTATGCGATCCTTGCGGAAAAGCGGGGGATCACCACGCAGGCCCAAGGGATAAAGTCGCTTTATTATTCCAACGGATTGTTGGAAGGGACCGAAACGATTGTGTTTTTCGTCCTGCTGTGCCTGTTTCCCGCAGCCTTTGTGCCTTTGGCATGGGGGTTTGCGGGTCTGTGTGTGTTAACCGCGGTGCTGCGGATTTTCGGTGCGTCAAAACTGTTCATTTGAAAGGAACGATTATGCGTCAACTTGCTTTGCTTGCTGCCCTCGCGCTGCCCCTTGGGGCGCAGGCGCAGACGGACGTGGCCGACTGGGATGCGGTGACCGCTGCGGCGCGCGGTCAGACGGTCTATTGGAACGCATGGGGCGGATCGACGACGACGAATGATTTCATCGCGTGGATCGCGCAGAAGGTCGCGGACGAAAACGGCGTGACGCTGGAACATGTGAAACTGACCGAC
>JBBREW010000095.1:0-8392 GCA_038225335.1 Rhodobacterales bacterium | reverse complement strand
AAACCGCCGCGTGCTGTTCAACCAGATGGCATACTATCTGGGCGAGCACCGTGTGGCGTTCGACAAGGACGTCGAGGTGGCCGTGCAATCCGCACAGGACGCCGGCATGACGGTGGTCGATCCCGATGAGACACTGACGACTGCGCTGGCAGACTT
This sequence comes from Rhodobacterales bacterium, assembly GCA_038225335.1. GTDB lineage: Bacteria > Pseudomonadota > Alphaproteobacteria > Rhodobacterales > Rhodobacteraceae > Loktanella. Next base: position 8,236 of record JBBREW010000095.1, on the reverse strand, counting down.
TGTAATCGCCGACGAAGCGACACTGATCTCGACTGCAAAGGAACGGGGCGTCGCAGACCCGGAAGCGATCCTTGCGTCCTTCAAGGCACTTGTCGACAAATGGGATGGTCTGCTGACCGAGGTGGACACGACGGATGTTGACGCGCTGGCCACCCTCGCGCGGACCGAAATCTATGACAAGATCGACGAGACGACCTACGGCGTCGACTGAAAACATCTGTGTTTTCATGAGAATGAAGGCGGCCTTCGGGCCGCCTTCGCTTGGCGAAGTGCAAAGGCTGACGCGGTCTGAACAGCCCAGCGTTTTATGCGGGACTGGGTGAAACGCCGCAGATGAAAATGAGGCGTCGGACTCGTTCGGAACTGGATGTGTTCGCCGCCGATTGAAAGGTCGGATGTCGTCGGTCCTGTGGCATATTCCACCTGACGCGGCGGAGGTCGGAACTCATCCAGAAGTGTGATGGTTGGATTTGCGAATATCGCAAGGAGCCGTCATGACCCCGATCACCACCACCAACCCCGCGACCGGCGAGACCATCGAGACCTACCCGATGATGTCGGAAGCGGAGGCCATCGCCAAAGTGGAGGCGGCGCATGCCGCCTTTCTGGACTGGCGCACTCTGTCCCACGCCGACCGCGCCCCCTATCTGACAAAGATTGCGCAAAAGCTGCGTGATAACGCCGACGATCTGGCCGCGCTGATGACGCAGGAAACCGGCAAGCTGTTGAAAGACGGCAAGCGCGAAGTCGAGATCTGCGCCGCGATCTTTGATTATACCGCCAAGACGGGCCCTGACGCGCTGGCGGACGAGGAACGCACCCACGGACCGAAGCAGTCGCGCGGTGTTGTCAGCTATCAGCCATTGGGCGTGATCTATTCAATCCAGCCATGGAATTTTCCGCTGTATCAGCCCGTCCGCGTGCTGGCGGCGAACCTGATGACCGGCAACGCCTGCGTGCTGAAACATGCCACCATCTGCACCGGCAGCGGCCTGCGCCTGCGCGAATTGTGCATCGAGGCAGGTCTGCCGGAGGATGTGTTTCAGGTCATCCTGATCGACCACGACACCAGCGACAAACTGATCGCCCACCCTCTTGTGCGGGGCGTCACGCTGACCGGCAGCGACGGGGCCGGGCGTCACGTCGGGGCGGTGGCCGCCAAGGCATTGAAAAAGACCGTGTTGGAACTGGGATCAAACGACGCCTACCTTGTGCTGGAGGATGCCGACATCCCGACGGCGGTCAAATTTTCGGTCATGGGGCGGCTGTATAACAACGGCGAAACCTGTGTCGCGGCCAAGCGGTTTATCGTGACGGACAAAATCTATGATGCCTTTGTGCAGGCCTATGTTGACCAGATGAAGGCGATCACCATGGGTGATCCGACGCATGAGGACAGCCAGCTTGGCCCGCTGTCGAGCGAGGATCAGTTCGACACCGTCAAGGGGCAGGTCGATGACAGCGTGGCAAAAGGTGCCCGCGCCCTGTGCGGTGGCACGGCGCCAGATCGCAAAGGTGCGTATTACCCCGCTACAGTTCTGGTGGATGTGACCCCCGGCATGCCCGCCTATGACGACGAAATCTTCGGCCCCGTCGCTGCCGTCATCCGCGCGAAAGATGACGCAGACGCGATGCGGATTGCCAACGACAGCCGCTACGGGCTTGGCGGTGGCATCTTCTGCAAGGACGAAGACCGCGCGCTGAAGCTGGCGCGCGATCACTTTGACACGGGCATGATCCGCATCAATTCGTTCGGGGCCGCCGATCCGAACATGCCGTTCGGCGGGGTCAAGGATTCAGGCTATGGCCGCGAACACGGCGGCTTTGGCATGAAGGAATTCGTCAACGTGAAAGCAATCTTTCTGCCCTGATGACGCTCCACCCCTGCCAAACGCGCGTGCAACCCTCGGGTCATCTGGCCGACCACCCAAAAGCCGCGGCGCAGTGTGACTCGCTGCAAGGCCAGCCTGCCAACATCGCTGCCACACGGTGCGCCGGACCCATGGCACCACCCGCATAAATCCAACGAAAGGACCCATTCCATGCCCATCAACATCCTCATCGCCGGTGCGACCGGCAAGACTGGCCTGCTTTTGACGCAGGATCTGCTGGATCAAGGTCACAAGGTCACCGCCCTGGTGCGCGAAAGCTCTAACACATCGAACCTGCCCGCAGGCACCGACCTGCGGCACGGTGATCTGACGGACCTGCAACCGGGCGTTTGCGATGGCGCTGACGTCGTGATCTTTGCCGCAGGTTCCGGGGGATCGACCGGACCGGACATGACCGACAAGGTGGACCGCGACGGCGCAATGCGGCTGATCGATCTGGCGAAAGACGCCGGTGTCGACCGTTTCGTCATGCTCAGCTCCATCGGTGCCGACCAATCCGACCCGTCGGGCGATCTGGCGCATTACCTGAAGGCCAAGCATGACGCCGACGAACACCTCATGGCGTCGGGTCTGACTTATGCCATTCTCCGGCCCGTCGCATTGACTGACGATGGTCGGAGTGAGGATGTCATCCTTGGCGATCAGGTCGATCCATCCGGCAAGGCCAGCCGCGCCGATGTGGCCGCCGTGCTGGCAGAGGCAGCCACGACCGACAAACACGACGGGCAAGCGCTGAACATGCAATCAGCCTGACACACAAAGGGGCCCGGGACGGTGTCCGGGCCCCCGATTGGGTGCGGGTGCCAGCTTGGTGTGGCGGGCCTCAGCTACAGCCGGAGGTGCCGCCGCAGGTGTTGCATTTCATGCAGGTTCCGTTGCGCACGAGGGTGTAGTTCTGGCATTCGCCGCAGGGATCGCCCTCATATCCCTGCATCTTGGCCTTGTCCCGTGCCGTCAGGCCACCGCTTGCTGCCATCGTGCCGGATGACATGGCCGTGGCCGCCTCCGTCTGTCCGACAGCGATCTGTGGCACCAGCATCTGCAAGGCCGCCGCGGCGTCCGTGATCCCGCTCATGCCGCCTTGCAGCACGACCAGTTCCTGCGGCATCCGCTTGCGCAGGTATCCGGTGGAACTGATCTGCTTGAGAACCTCCAGCGACCGCGATGCGGCGGCTTCCGACGGGGTGGCGACGTTGGATATGCCTTCCTCTACGCCGCGGCCGATGTCGTCAAAGGCGTGCCCTTCGGGTTTGACATGGGCCAGATCGGTCCGGTCCAGATAGGACACCGCCAGTTCGCGGAAGATATAGTCAAGGATCGAGGTGGCATTCTTGATACTGTCGTTGCCTTGCACACCGCCTGCGGGTTCGAACTTTGTAAAGGTGAAGGCATCCACGAATTCTTCCAGCGGCACGCCGTATTGCAGGCCCACGCTGACCGCGATCGCAAAGTTGTTCATCATGGCCCGGAAACCCGCGCCTTCCTTGTGCATGTCGATGAAGATTTCGCCCAGCTTGCCGTCCTGATACTCGCCGGTCCGCAGATAGACCTTGTGGCCGCCCACGATGGCTTTCTGGGTATAACCCTTGCGCCGCTCTGGCAGCTTTTCGCGGTGGGTCTTGGCGATTTCCTTGATGATGATCCGCTCGACGATCTTTTCGGCCAGCATGGCGGCCTTTTCGTGGTTCGACCCGGTCGACAGGATTTCTGCCGCCTCGTCGTCGTCTTCGACCAAGGCAGAGGCCAGAGGCTGGCTTAGCTTGGACCCGTCACGATACAGCGCATTGGCCTTGATCCCGAGCGACCACGACAGTTCATACGCCTTTTGGCAGTCCTCGATCGTGGCATCGTTGGGCATGTTGATCGTCTTGGAAATCGCGCCAGAGATGAACGACTGCGCCGCAGCCATCATGGTGATGTGGCTGTTGACCGACAGATACCGCTTGCCGGTCTTGCCGCAGGGATTGGCGCAATCGAACACGCTGTAATGGTCCGGCTTCAGGAACGGCGCACCTTCCAGTGTCATGGTTCCGCAGACATGGGCATTGGCCGCGTCGATGTCCGCCTTGGAATAGCCAAGGTGACGCAACAGATCAAAGGTCGGATCCGCCAGTTTTTCCGCCGGAATCCCCAGCGCCTTGCGGCAGAAATCCTCTCCCAGTGTCCACTGGTTGAACACGAAACGGATATCGAAGGCAGCCTTCAGCGCGCCTTCGATCTTGTCCAGCTCGGCCGCGCCGAACCCGTGACCGATCAAGGATGTGTGGTTGATCGCGGGGGCTTGACCCAGACTTGCGTGACCGACCGCATAGGCGATAATTTCCTCGATCTGCGCGGACCCGTAGCCCAGCTTTTCCAGTGCGGCAGGCACGGACTGGTTGATGATCTTGAAATAGCCGCCGCCGGCCAGTTTCTTGAATTTCACCAGTGCAAAGTCAGGCTCGATCCCGGTGGTGTCGCAATCCATGACCAGACCGATGGTGCCGGTGGGTGCAATCACGCTGACCTGCGCGTTGCGGTAACCGTGCTGTTCGCCAAGGGCCAGCGCCTCGTCCCACGCCTCTGTGGCAAGCGCGATCAGGGAAGGGTCCGGGCAGTTGGCATGATCCAGCGGGACGGGTTTGATATCCAGACCCTCGTAACCGCGGGTCAGGCCGCGCGCCGCCGTGCGGTGGTTGCGGATGACCCGCAGCATGTGGTCCGCATTGCGGGCATAGCCCGGAAAGGCGCCCAGCTCGCCCGCCATTTCGGCGCTGGTGGCATAGGCCACGCCGGACAGGATGGCGGTCAGTGCCGCACCCATGCTGCGACCTTCGTCGCTGTCATAGCCAAAGCCCATGTTCATCAGCAGACCGCCGATGTTGGCATAGCCCAGACCCAGCGTGCGGAAGTCATAGGACCGCTGGGCAATTTCCTTGCTGGGGAATTGTGCCATGGTCACGCTGATTTCCAGCGTCACCGTCCACAACCGGCAGGCGTGAATGTAATCTTCGGCCTGAAACGCGCCGTCGCTGTAGAAGGTCAGCAGGTTCAGCGACGCCAGATTGCAGGCGGTGTCGTCAAGGAACATGTATTCCGAACAGGGGTTTGATCCGCGGATCGCGCCGTCCTCGGGGCAGGTGTGCCAGGCGTTGACCGTGTCGTGATACTGGATGCCCGGATCGGCACAGGCCCATGCGGCGTGACCGACCTGATCCCACAGATCGCGGGCCTTGATGACCTTTGCCACCTCGCCGTTGCGGCGGTTGATCAGTTTCCAGTCCGCATCCGCCGCGACCGCCTTGAGAAAGGCATCGGTGACGCGGATCGAGTTGTTGGAGTTCTGACCGGAGACAGAGGAGTAAGCCTCGGAATCCCAGTCGGTGTCATAGGTCGGGAATTCGATGGCCGTGTGGCCCTGCTTTGCATAGTCCAGCACGCGCTTGATGTAGGTTTCCGGAATGGCCGAGCGTTTCGCATCCTTGATGGCCGCCGCAAGACCCGCGTTCGCCTTGGGATCATAGGCCGCGTCCTGCGCCCCGTCCCATGCCTTGATCGCGGCAAAGATCGCGTTCAGATACCGCTCGTGCATCTTGGACCCGGCGACGATGCTGGCGACCTTCTGTTCCTCGATCACCTTCCAGTTGATGAACTGTTCGATATCGGGGTGATCCGCATCGACGATCACCATCTTGGCCGCGCGGCGCGTCGTGCCGCCGGATTTGATCGCGCCCGCTGCCCGGTCACCGATCTTCAGGAAACCCATCAGGCCAGAAGATTTTCCACCGCCCGACAGCTTTTCGCCCTCGCCGCGCAGGGACGAAAAGTTGGTTCCGGTGCCCGACCCGTATTTGAACAGACGCGCCTCCCGGACCCAGAGGTCCATGATACCGCCGTCGTTCACCAGATCGTCCTGCACGGATTGGATGAAACAGGCATGGGGCTGCGGATGTTCGTAAGAGGAGGTCGATTTCGTCAGCACGCCGGTCTTGTAATCGACATAGTGGTGGCCCTGCGCCGGACCGTCGATGCCGTAAGCCCAGTGCAGGCCGGTGTTAAACCACTGCGGGCTGTTGGGGGCCGCGCGCTGGGTAGCCAGCATATACCGCATTTCGTCGAAATAGGCCTGCGCGTCAGCCTCGGTCGTGAAATAGCCGCCCTTCCAGCCCCAATAGGCCCAGGCCCCCGCCAGACGGTCGAAGACCTGCCGCGCGCTGGTTTCACCGCCAAAGGTAGCACCCTCTGCCGGTTCCGCCCGCCACAGGAACGATGGCACGCCTTTTTCCTTGATCCGCTTGACCGCCGAGGGGACGCCTGCCTTGCGAAAGTATTTCTGCGCGATCACATCGGACGCCACCTGCGACCAGTCGGCCGGGATGTCGCAGTTTTCCAGTTTGAACACGACCGTGCCATCGGGGTTGCGGATTTCAGACGTTGCACTGCGAAAGGTGATGTCGGCATAGGCATCTTGGCCTTTGCTCGTGAATGTGCGGTCGATCTTCATGGCTGTCCCCTTTGGTCACCGTCGTTGCGGCGGTCATTTCACCTGTTCCCCTGTCGGGGCCTGCGTCGATTGCTGACCGGGGGCCGCACACAACCCAATTCCGCGACAAGACACGGGACGATGGGGTGCGGTTGCGGGTTGCCCGGTGTAGTGCCTACCAGATTTAGTGGCCCGACTGTCAGCTTGCACAATCTGACGTATCCCCACCAATGGGGTCAACGGCTTTATTCACGCATTTGATGGATATTTCGGTTGACCCTGACAACCCACAGACCCCCGGCCGATTCATCCCCCAACTTGTCCACATGGACTGGTCATGCGACCGGACCCAAAAATGAAAACGGTGCATATGGTTACCAATTGCCGGTGATGTAGCGCCTGAAGTCTTGCAGCAGCGCAAGGTCCGTCCTGCGGCGATTCGCATGAGGATCGGACGGGCACGAACCTGTGGCGGTCCGGACACGCAAGGACACGGTCCCCGGCGTGGCATGACCCGTCGCGGACGCTGCCGCATGATGATGTGATGAATTATTGGTCGGGGCGATAGGATTCGAACCTACGACCCTCTGTTCCCAAAACAGATGCGCTACCAGGCTGCGCTACGCCCCGAACCGTCGCCAGCCATAGCGGCCCCGGCGCCGGTTGAAAAGCCCTTAATCGACACAAGACCAAACGGCTGTCGGGCCGATGGCGGGATGTTGCAGCACATCACCCGCCGCAAGGCCAAGCCGGTCTGCCATTCCACCATTCAATTCCAGCACGAACTGGATATCGTCGCCGCCGAAAATCGGCGTGTCGTCCAAGGGAACAGCGTTTTCGTGGATATGGCGCACCACACCGTCGGCCCCCGCGAAGAACATATCAAGGGGGATCAGCGTGTTGCGCATCCAGAAACTGGCCACCTGGGGCTGGTCATAGACAAAAAGCATACCCGTCATGGTCGGCATGTCGGGGACGTTCATCAACCCTTGGGCGCGTTCCGCGTTGTCATCGGCCACGATCACATCGAACCGGGCCTGACCGAAATCGCCACGCATGCTGACCGCGTCATCGGAACAGGCCGCAAAAGCCGCAGTGCCCAGTGACAGACCGATCATCAGCCCGCCCAGCAACCCAACGGCCCTTGTCTGTTTGCCTGTCACCGTTCCACCCCTGCATCCCATGCCAGAATCTCGATCGCCATGCGACCGCGCTTGCCGTCCATGACCCGCATGGCGACCGCTTCGCCCGTGGCAAGATCCGCCAGACCGCTGCGCCTTAGAATTTCGATATGTACAAAGATATCGTCGTCACCGCCAAACACGTTTGCGAAACCAAAGCCTTTGGTCTTGTCGAACCATTTGATCCGGGCGGGGATAATGGGGCAGCGCAGGATATCCTCTGCGGTCACATCTTCCATGTCGCCCATGGGAATCAGCGGGGCGTGCACCGGCGGCGTGATCGACAGCACGGTTTCCGCCTGATAGCCGCGTGGTGTGCTGACGACAGTCATATTGATCGCCGATCCTTTGATCACCGAACCCTGCCCGAAATTACGCAGCACATTGGCATGCAGCAGGATGTCCGGGCCGCCGCCATCGCGCAGCACGAATCCGAAGCCCTTTCCCGGATCGAACCACTTAACGATTCCGGTCAGGGTGGTGATGGTGTCATCAGTGTCCATTTCACTCAACTTTCAAAAGGGCTTGTCGCCATCGTTCAAAGGATTATCAAAAAAAAATTGTAACTGCCCAGCATGTTGTGTTGAGGAATATTGTTGACTGAACGGCTCAAGCGTGAATCAACGGATACATGTCTGAAGGTTCAAAACTCCCATTTCTACCCTTTGCGGACGCTGCAGGCCGCGCCGCCTACTTTGAGG
>JBBREW010000094.1:0-8402 GCA_038225335.1 Rhodobacterales bacterium | reverse complement strand
GGCCAGCGCGCGCGTGTTGGAACGGTTCGCGCTGCCCTATGTGGTTGTGACGGGCGATGGGACGCTGATCCATTATTCCAGCCATGTCGGCGGATACCTCCAACCCGCGCTTGGCCCGCCAAGCCAGAGCGTGTTTGACCTCGCACGGCGTGGTCTGCGGCTTGGATTGCGGTCGGCCCTGAAAAACGCTGTGCAGTCGTCACGGGTGGTCGAGCAGGCAGCGACGATCGAGACGGATGCAGGCGCTCTTGTCGCGATCACGCTGATCGTCGAGCCGCTGCCCGGCCCGAAGGACGCCAAATCCTATCTGATCGTGTTCAAGGATATCACGACGACGGCCACGGCATCGGATGAAGATGGTGCCGAAGACGATCCGCTTGGTCTTGTGGCGCAGATGGAACGCGAGATGCGCGATGCGCAGGAGCAGTTGCAGTCACTGAATGAAGAGCATGAAACCGCACTGGAAGAATTGCGCAGTTCGAACGAAGAACTTCATTCGGTGAACGAGGAATTGCAATCCAGCAATGAAGAGCTTGAGACATCCAAAGAGGAAATCCAGTCCGTCAACGAAGAGATGCAGACGATCAACGCGCAGCTGTCCACCAAGGTCGACGAATTGGACCGCGCGAACAACGACCTGCGCAATCTGTTTGAAAGCACGCGGGTCGCGACGGTCTTTCTTGATCAGGACATGATTATTCGTGGGTTTACCCCAGAAGTTGCAACCATCTACAGCCTGATCCCCAGTGACCGTGGCAGGCCGTTGATGAATATCGTCAGCCGGTTGAACTATCCCGGTCTGCGGGATGATGTGGCGCATGTGACCCAGACTCTGGAACCGATCGAGAGACGCGTCGAACGGGATGACGGCAAAGCTCATTTTCTTGTGCGGATCCTGCCCTACCGTGCCCATGACAGCAGTGTCGATGGCAGCCTTATCACCTTTGTCGATGTCACGACGATTGTCCAAGCCGAGGCGCATCAGCGGTTATTGGTGGATGAGCTTAATCACCGCGTGAAAAACATGCTGGCTGTTGTCGTATCGCTGGCGACCAAGACCCTGCGACGGGCGTCCACGCTTGAAGAGTTTTCGGACATCTTTCTGGGGCGCGTTCACGCCCTGACCGCAGCCTATACACTTTTGACCGAAGAAAACTGGTCAGAGGTTCGGCTGAATGATGTGATTACAGAAGAGCTCAAACCCTTCATCGCTACTGACCGCACCAATATCGTCATCGATGGCCCGTCGGTGCCCCTTGACCCACGGGGTGCCTTGGCGATCGGCATGGCGATCCACGAGCTTGCCACGAATGCTGTCAAATATGGCGCCTTGTCGGTGTCAGAGGGGAACGTCTCGGTAGTCTGGAAACTGGAACAGGAAGACGACAATGAATTGCTTGTGCTTGAATGGGCTGAACACAACGGCCCACCCGTGACTGTGCCGACGCAACGTGGTTTCGGCACGACCCTCATCCAGCGCGGTCTTGCCCACGATCTGTCCGGCACGGTCGATCTGGATTTTGCACCGACCGGTCTGCGGGCGCTGCTGCGGGCACCGCTGGCACCTGACACTATGCGCACCGACACTCCGAAAGCTGGCGCATGACAGGGCTGCGGATGGAGGGAAAACGGATCATGGTCGTTGAAGACGAGTTCTTGCTGGCCATGGCACTGGAGGATCTTCTTGTTGATGAGGGCGGCATTCTGATCGGCCCCTTTGCACGGGTCGCCGACGCGCTGGTCGCGGCCCATGAGGAGGCAATCGATCTGGCCGTTCTTGACGTCAATGTCGCCGGGGAAAAAGTATTTCCCGTCGCACAGGCGTTGGAGGATCGGGACGTGCCGTTCATCCTGCTGACGGGTTATGGCGAAAAGGCGATTCCAGATGGCAAGCCGCACTGGCAGGCCCATAGCAAGCCCTATGATCCTGACGCGCTGATCCGGATATTGCTCGACAAAATTACGGCAAAGGGTGTTCGGTAAATTGGACCGATCTAAAGGTGCGGACTTTGGATCTGATGGGCGCTGGCCCGTCCGGCGCGCCCTCTGCCGCTGATCTTGTCCGACCGATCTTGCAATCACGAATCAGAAAATTCGCCGCACGACAACGCTCCCGGTTCCGGGCACTTCGACCTTGAAATGGTCAGCCTGTATGACCGACTCCAAAAGGGACGGGCGGAAGCAGACCCAGTTTTCACGACCCGGGTGCAATACGCTTTCATAACGGATACCGGCCGTGGTGTCGTCCCTGCGGACGCGCCGTGCAACGGCTTGGGCCGCGGGATAGCTCTGTGCACTGGGATCATGGTATTGCGCATGTGATTGAAAGAAATGGACGTAGTCGCCATGAAGGTCCGCTTTGTATGGACGGTAGACCTCGGATTCTTGCGTCAAGGCGCTCAGCGCGATTTCCCTGCGCAGTCCGTTGGCGAACTTCAGCAGTGCCGTTTCAAGATAGGTCGATGCAGACCACGCCCTGAGGCCTGAATCCGAAAATCGTGGGCCACCGGGCGATCCGTGCAGAAATGAGCATGGCCGAAATCCGCAAAAGCGTATCAAGGGCAATGTCAGGGGCTGGCGACCGTCCTGCCTTTGCGTGGGGCTATCAGGACCTACCTGACCGACACCCTGAGGCAATCAGTCAGCGAGGCGCGAACGTTCGTCGGCGTTTGGCCCGCCCGATGGTGCGTCACCAAGCGTCTCCTCTGCTCTGTGCAGGTCGTTCTCTGACTTCGGCGGCGGCTTTTTCTCGGGGTTGTTTTTCGGGTCGTCCTTACGATCGGCCATTTGTGTCTCCATTATAGCGTTGTTAAGTACAGCGCAGAGGCCTGTCGGATGGTTCCCGCCAGATTGCGGTTTTACCGCGACTTCATGATCGGGGCAAAAACCTAATGCCCTGCGGGGCATCCAACGATTGCCCCGTTGGGCGTCCCTAAATGTAGCCGGATCAGCGATTGCCCGAAGGTTCAGCAGCAGGATCGCATTGGCGTCACGCAGCGGTTGCCAGGGTGGCAGGAATACCCTCGCGATCCACCCAGCGGTTCTGTTCATAGCGCCGCCCAACCCTGCCTGACGCGTCGATTGCCACAAGCGTCAGCCACCCCATGTCAAACAGGTCCCGGACGGCAGGTTGGCGTGTCAGAACTTGGGAAATCATGTCTTCCGGCGCTTCGACAGCGACGATCAGCCGACTTGGGACATGGCGGAACGTGGTGCCGTCATGCACGGACTGCCATGGCAGTCCCACCCTGAGCGCGCCGCCGTTGCCTTCCAGAACCCCGATCCCACCGACCACGTTGTGCAGCAGCTTGTTGCCCGCGCCAAAGGTATCCGGGGTGACTGACGCGCCGTGATACTGCAGGGCGATCCAGCTTGCGACGACGACCGGGGCGCTCAGTATCAGTTCCAGTGTCGCGGCGCCGTCGTCCTGCTGCCATGCGTAGTCATGCAGGAAGACACTGCCGCCAAGGTCGCATCCCGACGTGCGGGACCGTGGTGCCGCAATGAAACCCTGACACCCGGCAAGAGCCCACTCTGGCCGCAGTTCGGACCAATCCCGGCCGCGGGCAGCAAGCGTGGCGGCAGTTCCCCGTGGGAGCGTGCGTGCCCGCTCGGTCCGGGATACTGCGCCGGCGCGGATCAGAGCAGCACCAAGTTTATCCATGTCCGTCCGATGTTGGTGCGGAATCGCATCGTCAAAGATGTGGACATTGTCCGACACAGTATCGTGCAGGCCCGCCACGAACACCGTGTCGGCAGGGATCGCGATGCCATTTGCCGCAAGGCCCTGTCGCACATCGCTGTCGTTCAGCAAAGCCACCAAAAGCCGCGCATTGACATCGCCCGCGTGGCCGCCACATGCGCCACATTGCAGGGCGCTGGCATGCGGCGCGTTGGTGACCGCAGATCCGTGCCCACAGATGAGCACCAGACGTGCAAAGCCTTCGGTCAGCGACATGGCACGCAGGATGCCACTGGCGGTTCTGACCCGGTCGTCAGGCGACAGATCAAGGTCAGGCACAGGGTCCCGCATGTGTTTATGCGCCAGTCCGAGGCCATCATGGATCAGCTTGCCAATATAAAGCGGACCTGCGGCTTCGACGAAGGCAAAGGCCGATACCGCCGCACGCTTGAACCGACCCCAGGCGCGGATTGTCCGTAACCTGACACGCGCGGCCGTATCATCGCTAGACGTGCCGCTTTCCAGCTTTGGGGAAAGCAGGATCGGTGCGCGCAACTCGACCAGGTCGGAGGCGTGGCTTTGGTGCTGGACGGCCAGTCCGAAGAACCCTGCAAAGCCGATTGTCCGGATGTGCGGATCCTGCGCTTCCAGCGCGCGGCGAAAGACCTCTGACCGCACGTCGATACAGAACGCAGCCTGCACGGTGGGCCGACCATCGCACACGGTGTCGCAAGCCCCCGCCAACTGGTCTGCAAGGCAACGCTCCGCGCCTCTGTCCACGGCCTCTTGCAGGGCTGCGTCGAAACGGGTCGCGGCATCGGGTGCCACGACGGCTGCAAAGTCGGCTTGCCGTGATGTCCAGTCTGCTGCGAGTGTCACATCGCCGCGTTTCAGGATGGCGACCTCCCAGATCAGCCGGATGGTCAACAGGTCGAAGAGGGTGCCGTCGTGCCCGCCGTCTCTCTCGGCGATCCAGCCGAAATGACGTGCATATTGCGCCCAGCCAGAGAGGGTCATCAACAGGCGGTGAAAATACATCGCCGCAGACGCCGGTTCCAGACCGAGGTCGACACAGGCCTGGGCAAATGCCGCGTGCGGGTCGGTGGGCGTTGCCGCCACATCCCCCGGAAAGCCTGCCAGCCCTGCCAGACCGGGTGTCAGGTCGCGGCTGGCAAAGGCCCGCCACGCGATCCACGCGCCACCCTTGGGCGCTGGCCAGAAGGCCTGCCCCCTGTCGAAATGCCCGGCTGCCCAAAGCCCGAACCGTTCTTCGATCAGCGCAGGCCATGCGACGCCGGTCTGCGCCGCAGCAAGGTCAGCAATGCAGGGCAGGGGGGTCGCGTATTCCGCGCCTGCGCCAGCGGCGTCCCGCAAAACCGTCGGATCAAAGCCATATGATTGCGCGGCGGCGGTCAGATCCTCTGCCGACACTTGACCCGTCTTGATCAGGGCCGCGACCGTGTCACGCGGCACAAAGATGCGACCGCCCCCGACGCGCGTCAGACGCGTGGCCGCCACGCTCCGCTCTTCACCGGATTGGCCAAGCCACGGGTTGACGGCGACTGTCGCGGCAAGCGGAAAGGCGGGTGGCACCTGCCGGATCGCTGTCTGTGCTGCGGCAAAGAATTCAAGTGTCTGGCCGGGCCAGCTCATGTGCGCTTTCATGGTTTTGCTCCCATCCTGGGGGTCCAGCGGCCGCTGAGACGTTCAATGACCGCGTTGATGTAAAGGCCGTTCATCAGATGCACGCGCAGTCCTGCAACAGCCGGGTGTCCTGCCCAAAGCGGAAAGGTCGTTTGCGCAACAGCCGCGACGGCAAAGCTTGCAAGCGCCATGACAATGATTGCCCAAATCAGCCCGTCAGGGTCGGGCGGCAGCGGCAGTGTATCCAAAGACATCCAGGTCGCACCGCCCTGCAGCGCAAAGTAGGACGCGGTTGCAGCGACCGACAGGACAACGGTCCGCCAGGTCAAAGCCCGTGGCGCTGCATCAGCGAGTCCCTGCGCGATCAGATAGACAACACCAAAGATCAAGATCGCACCGAGGGCGATGGCTTGTGGCGGCTTGGTCAGGATTCCGAAAACAAGACCGACACCAACGTATAGGGCGAGTGCGAGGGCAAAGGACCGGACCACGGCGCCAAATCCGGGAATTGCAACGGGCCCGGGACGTCGGATTTCCGCGACGTCTCGAACGGCCCCGCCTGATGCAAGAAAGGCGTGAGCCTTGTAAAGCGAATGTGCGACGATATGCAGAAGGGCCAGCGGGAACAGCGCAAGCCCGCATTGCAGAACCATGAACCCCATCTGCGCGCAGGTGGACCAGGCAAGAGCGGTCTTGACCGCGGGTTGCGTCAGGGCCACCGCCGCGCCCACCAAGGCACTGAAGCCACCGACAAGTGCCAGCACAGCCAGCACACCCGGGGTCGCGATCAGCACATCGGCAAAGCGGATCAGGACAAACCCCCCTGCGTTCACAACGCCTGCATGCAGCAAGGCAGAAACAGGAGTCGGTGCCTCCATGACTTCTGTCAGCCAGCCGTGTGTCGGCACCAGCGCGGATTTGAAGATTGCGGCGACCGCCAGCAGCAGGGCGGCCAGCCAGAGCGGTCCACTTCCCGAACCGGCGCGTGCTTCCGCGTTGATCGTGGCAATATCGGCGGTTCCGAAGCCGGTCACAAGGATGCCGCCCGCGCAGAGCAGAGCCACGCTTGCAAAAAGTCCGCTGACGGCTTTTTTGCGTGCTGCACGCCGGGCCCGCGGTCGGTCAGGATAGAACAGAAGCAGGCGGTTCAACGCCATGCCGGTCGTGACCCAACCCAAGGCAAGCTGAAGGATGTTTCCTGCTGTCACGAGGAAGAGGACGCAGGCGATCGTTGCCGCCATCCAGCCCATGAAAGCCGCATGCCGTGCTTCGCCATCGAGGGCCACGCGGGAAAATCGCAGGACAATCCAGCCGACGAAGGCCACGGTCATCGCCATGGCCACGCTGACGATGTCGAGTCGTGCTGACAGGCCGATGGACATGGTGCCGACAAGCGGGCTGGTCGACGGTCCCGAGATTGCAAGGTCGATGGCGGAAAGCGAAACAAGTGCGAGCGCAGCAAGAGCGAAGATTTCCGGCAAACGCAGGCGCCAATCTCCGCGGGCAGGGGGATAAATCGCCATCACCAACGCCGCAAGGGCCAGGGCGAACGGCGACAGGAGGAGCATGACACTCATCGGGAAACCTCACAGAGTTTGATCTGTGCCCGCCCTATCGTTTCTTTTTCATGCAGAAAAATACATTGTCTGGATGCATACGTTCTGTTTTAAAGAACGATATGCGGCTTAACTATCATCACCTTCGGTATTTTGAGGAGGTTGCCCGCGAGGGGAACCTGACCCGCGCTGCGGCACGGCTCAATCTGTCACAGTCAGCGCTGTCCACGCAGATACGGCAACTGGAAGAAAGGCTTGGCCACCCGCTGTTCACCCGGACCGGTCGGACCATGGTTCTGACAGAAGCAGGCCATATCGCGCTGGACCATGCCACACGCATCTTTGGCGTCGGCGACGATCTGATTGCGACGCTGACGAAAAGTGGGGGCACCGCTGGCCCGTTGCGGGTGGGCGCACTCTCTACATTGTCGCGAAATTTCCAGTTACGTTTTTTGCGGCCCGTCCTGTCAGATGTCACAGCAGACCTTGTTCTGTCGTCGGGTAACAGCCAGACGTTGTTACGCTCCCTCGAAGATCTTGCCCTTGATGTTGTTCTGCTTACAGATCCGCCCCCGCGAGAGACGTTCCCAGACCTTGTGGCACATCGTCTGGCAGAGCAGCCCGTCGCGATCCATGGCACGTCAAAGCGTCTGTCTCATGCAACGCTACACGACCTGTTGGCCAAAGAGCCTGTGATCCTGCCGACCGAAAGCTCTATCCGGACAGGGTTCGACAGCCTTGCAGCCCGCCTTGGCGTCATTCCCAGAATCGCGGCGATCGTTGACGATATGGCCATGGTGCGACTGCTTGCCCGCGATGACGTGGGTTTGGCAATTACGCCGGCGGTCGTACTTGCGGATGAACTGGCAAACGGGTTGCTAATCACGGCACCCTTTCAGCTGGATATCATCGAAAGTTTCTACGCTATCACGGCCACCCGCACATTCCCGCATCCGTTGTTAAATGCCTTACTCTCTGATCGGGCTATCTGACTTGCAGGCATTGAATCCGGCAGATGGGCGCTTGATGGACAGGTGTTTGACCGTTGGCCGGTCGCGGCATACCAAAGCCAGCCGCATGGCCCGCTGAAAAGAGGGAGTAGGGTGTTGAGGATCACCACCAGAATATCGCGCTATCTCGGGCGGGACGTGATGCGGCGTGCGGCCCAGTCGGCGGTCGCGGCTTCGGCCGCTTTCCTGATCATGCAGGCCCTCGGGATTCAGGAAATGTTTCTTGGGGTGATAAGCGCAGTTCTGATCATCACGCCATCAGTGGGAGGCACCATGGGGGCTGCCTTCACCCGGCTTCAAGCGACTGCCGTGGGCAGTCTCATTAGTCTGGTCTGTCTGTTGGTTCTGCCCGACAGGTGGAGTACCGCCGCGGCACTCGCCCTGTCGATGCTGTTCGTTGGTGGTATCGCGGCAATCCGGCCGGACTGGTCCTATGGCGCCGTGGCAGCGATCGGAATTGCCCTGCCCGGCGAAATGGGAATCGTCGAGACCGCATCGGCACGCGCGCTG